>NZ_JANTPT010000001.1:1536650-1843980 GCF_024753565.1 Mechercharimyces sp. CAU 1602
TGTCCAATGTGGAGTATGTGGACAAGTGGAAACAGAGGAACGATTCATTAAATCAGCCCAAGCCCAACCCATGCCTTTTCTCTACTCCTAGCTCCACATAGCTCTCCAGTATTACACCATGTGCCATTGTTGCCGGATGAACGACTACAAATTCCTCGTCCGGCACAAGGGATTGCTATAAATATCTTAATCTTCTTTCAAAAATCTCATTACGTCTCCAATATTTTTAACAGGTGCGATACTGACCAACAATATTAATCTACTAAAACTACATCATTACATTTTAAGTACTCGTAGAATGAACCTTCTCATCGACAAAAGAACGTTTACTAGTGTAAGATAAAGGTTGTTCCGACATAATCTATTTAGAGAAGGATGGGAGAAATGAAAGTTTATCTCCGCTGGGTGATCCCACTTATACTTGTGTGTACGTTTTTATTTTTACCCGCTTGTGAATCAAAACCTACAGCGGAAGAAGTACTTACCACTTACTTCACACACTGGAATAAGCAAAACTACGAAGAAATGTATGGTCTCATTAGCCCCGAATCAAAACAACATATAAAAAAGAAAGACTTTATTCAAAAACACAAAATGATAGTGGATAAAGTGAAACTAACCTCCGTTGCACTTACATTAAAAACAGAGGAAGATGATAAACAGTACGAGCCGACTGAGGGCATCCCTTACGAGTGGAACATATCATCCACCACATATAAAGAGCTATCCTTCTCAGGTAAGGTCACTTTTACGGAAAGCGAAGAAGGATGGCGCATCCAATGGAAACACTCCCTCCTCTTCCCTGATCTAACCGCTGATGATTCCGTTGAAGAAGTCCGCGGTGTATGGGGAGAACGTGGACAAATACGAACGAGTGCTGGCGAGATCTTGGCTGATAATAAAAAAATTACCCAAATCGGAGTAATTCCCCAACAAATTGAAAAAGAAGATGACCTGCTTAAACAGCTTGCCACCCAATTCTCTCTTAAAAAAGAGGACATTAAAGAGAAGCTGGAAGCTAAGTGGGTAAAACCTTATCATTTCATTCCAATCGCACAGGTGGATGCTGAAGATAGTAAAACGATCGAAAATGCCATCGCTATTTCAGGGGTAAGCGCACGAGAGAGTAGCAAGCGTCATTACCCTTATGCCGAAGTTACTGCTCACTTTACAGGCTATATGGACACAATTACCGATGAACAGCTAAAAACTTGGAAAGAAAAAGGATACCGTGAAGGCGACTGGGTCGGACATTCTGGCTTGGAAGAATCTACTGACGCCCGTCTGCGTGGTGTGGCTTCCACACGACTTTTAATATTAGATCATGAAGGAAGAAGTAAGAAGGAGCTGGCTGCCACCACACCTAAAGATGGAGAAGATGTTGTCGTCACACTCGATTTAAAGTTACAAAAAGAGCTTTACAACATGATTAAAGGAGACGCAGCTTCTGCTGTCGCCTTCCATCCTAAGACGGGTGCTTTACTTGCTGCCGTCAGTTACCCTTCGTTTGATCCGAACGTAGAAATACGTAATTGGAACCAACGTCGTCGCTTTGCCGCGGCAGCCGTACCTGGCTCTACTATGAAACCCTTAACCGCCGCCATCGGTTTAGAGACGGAAGCGATAAAGCCAGATACCACGTTTAATACAAATGCAGGTAAGTGGCAAAAAGACTCATCTTGGGGCGGATATTTCATTCGGCGTGTATCCAATCCTGGCGGTGGTGTCGACTTAAACGAAGGTATGGCTTGGTCTGATAATATCTACTTTGCACGCACAGGCGTCAAAGTAGGAGCAGAAGAAATGGAGAAATATCTACGACTGTTTGGCTTTGGACAAAAAATCCCTTCTGATCTTTTTGTTGATCAATCACAGTTCTCCAATAGTGGACAACTAGATAATGAAATCTTATTAGCTGACACCTCTTATGGACAAGGACAATTGCTCATAAGCCCCTATCATCTTGCGCTTACTTATACACCCTTCGTAAACGAAGGAAATCTGCTCAAACCACAAGTATTAATAGAAGGAGAGAATGAACAAATTGAGCCGCAAGCTTGGCAGGAACAACTAATCTCAAAAGAGAATGCAGCTTCAGTCTACTCCGCTTTAAAAGAAGTCGTTACCAAACCTTCTGGAACTGCACACGATTTAAATATATCAGGAGCCACCATCGCTGCTAAAACAGGCACCGCTGAATTAAAAGCTAGTCGCGACGACAAAAATTCGATAGAATATGGGTGGTTAACCGTAATTGCAGGTAAGAAGGATAAGGAGCCGGATCTCCTCATTACAACCATGTTTGAAGGCGTGCAAAATCGCGGTGGAAGTCACTATAATTCATCCAAATTGAGACCACTATTACAAAAACGGTACCAATAATATGAAATAAGCGATCTTCACTTCCATCCGCCTACTCTAAGGGAGGCTAACATCTTATGAAGAAGAAATGGATTTCAGCTTTACTCACCCTAGCTATGGTCTTCACTTTTGTTCCCACAATTGTACATGCTGATGCAGTTGTAGGTGAAACCGTTGTAACCTTGGGACAAAACTTAACGCAAGAGCAAAGAAGTGCCATGCTCCAAGAGATGGGTGTGAATGAAAAAGATGTCCAAGTGATTGAGGTTACCAATGCTGAAGAACATCAATATTTAGGTGACTACATGAGCAAGGCTACAATCGGAACAAGAGCGCTCTCCTCCGCCAAAATTACATTAGCTGAAACAGGTACAGGAATTACGGTAGAAACAAAAAACATCAGCACCATCACTGAAATGATGTATTCGAACGCTCTGATTACTGCTGGTGTAAAAGATGCTGATGTTTATGTTACAGCCCCGTTCCCCGTATCGGGAACCGCAGGACTTACCGGTGTCATTAAAGCATTTGAATCCGCAACAGATAAAAAGATTAGTGAAGAACAGAAACAAGTGGCGAATGAAGAGATGGTTCGCACCTCAGAAATTGGGGAACAAATCGGAGATACTGAAAAAGCAGCTGAACTCATCATGCGCGTCAAAGAGGAGATTGCTGAACAACAACCCCAATCTCCCGAAGAAATTAAGCAGATTATCATTAATGTCGCAGGTGACTTGAATATCAATCTGACAGAACAAAATATTAATGACCTTACAAACTTAATGGATAAGTTCTCCCAACTTGATATTGACTGGGATCAGCTCTCCTCCCAGTTGGATCAATTTAAAGAGAAATGGGGCGATGCGCTCCAGTCCGCTGAAGAAGCTAAAGGGTTCTTTGATAAATTAATCAACTGGCTCTCTAACCTCTTGGATTCCTTGACGAGTATATTTTCATAACACTAAGCGCCCTTTACTAAAGGGCGCTTTCGTTTTCACAGAAAAAAGAGCGCGGCCGTAATGGCCGCGCTCTTTTTATATAATCAACAATCATCTTTGCACTCTTATTTTTTCAACCACTTGCGGAAGATATACTTTGTTCCTTCCCAGTTAAGAGCACCGATCGCAGTCGTGAGCGGAATTCCTTTAGGACAAGACTGCACGCAGTTTTGTGAGTTTCCGCACTCCTGAACTCCGCCATCGTCAAAGATCGCTTCCAGGCGTTCGTCTCTATTCATCGCGCCCGTTGGATGCTCATTAAAAAGGTTAACTTGACCAGCAGCAAATGGACCCACAAAGTTAGAATTAGAATTTACATTTGGACATGCTTGTAAGCATACTCCACAAGTCATACATTTGGAGAGCTCATAACGCCATTGCCGTTTATTCTCCGGTAATCGTGGTCCTGGACCTAAATCATACGTACCATCAATCGGAATCCATGCTTTCACGCGCTTCAGCGTATCAAACATTTGACTGCGATCAATAATGAGGTCACGTAACACAGGAAAAGTTTTCATCGGCTCTACCCGCACTGGTTGTTCTAATTGATCGATCAAAGCGGAACACGCCTGGCGTGGCTTCCCATTGATTACCATCGAACAAGCACCACAAACTTCTTCCAAGCAGTTAGATTCCCATGCTATCGGCGTCGTCTCTTTCCCATCAGCCGTCACAGGATTGCGCTGAATCTCCATTAGAGCCGAAATCACGTTCATGTTTTGTCGATAGGGGAGCACAAAGCGCTCTTGGTATGGCTTTTGTTCCGGTTCATCTTGACGAGTAATGATCACTTCTACGGTTTGCGTGCTCATTTTGTTTTCGCCCCCTCTTTCGCCACATCATAACGACGTGGACGTGGTTTGATGAGCGACGTATCTACATCTTCATAAGAAAGGTCTGGTCCCGCAGCAGTCCACTTCGCTTTCGTCGTCTTGAGGAAGTTTTCGTCATCGCGCTCTGGGAATTCTGGCTTATAGTGTGCACCACGACTTTCATTTCGATTAAGCGCACCCAACGTAACCACACGAGCCAACTCTAACATATTCCATAAGTGGCGTGTAAACTGGGCCCCTTGGTTGCTCCAGCGAGTGGTATCAGTCATATTGATACGCTTATACCGTTGCATCAACTCTTGAATCTTTTCATCCGTCTTCTGTAAGCGGTCATTATGACGCACAACCGTCACATTATCCGTCATCCATTCGCCTAGCTCTTTATGAATTTTATAAGCATTTTCATCTCCGTCCATCTTCAAGAGGTCTGCAAATTTAGCTTGATGCTCTTTTGCTTTCCCTTCAAAAAGAGTAGATGGGAGATCTTGTGAAGATTTATCTAGCCCACGCGCGTATTCGATCGCTTTCGGCCCTGCTACCATCCCACCATATATACAAGAAAGCAGCGAGTTGGCACCAAGGCGGTTCCCACCATGGTACTGGTACTCACACTCTCCAGCTGCAAACAGCCCTGGAATATTGGTTTGCTGATCGTAGTCTACCCACAGACCACCCATGGAGTAATGTACAGCAGGGAAGATTTTCATCGGTACTTTCCGGGGATCTTCACCCATGAATTTTTCATAAATCTCAATAATGCCACCTAACTTGATGTCTAGCTCTTTTGGATCCTTATGTGAAAGGTCGAGGAAAACCACATTTTCTCCGTTTACCCCTAATTTTTGATCCACACAAACGCTAAAGATAGCACGTGTGGCGATATCACGAGGAACCAGGTTTCCATAGGATGGATACATCTCCTCTAGGAAGTACCATGGTTTTCCATCTTTATATGTCCAAACTCGTCCACCTTCACCCCGAGCTGACTCTGACATGAGACGAAGCTTATCATCACCAGGAATAGCTGTAGGATGAACCTGAATAAATTCACCGTTAGCATAGTACACTCCTTGCTGATAAAGTGCACTCGCTGCCGTCCCTGTGTTAATCATAGAGTTGGTTGTCTTACCGAAAATAATCCCTGGTCCACCTGTAGCCATGATAACCGCATCCGCAGGGAATGAATGAATTTCGCTTGAACGCATATCTTGCGCCAAAATCCCACGACAGCGACCTTCATCGTCTAAAATAGCTTCAAGGAAATCCCAATGTTCATATTTCGTCACACGCCCCTCTACTTCCCAGCGGCGGGCTTGCTCGTCCAATGCATACAGGAGTTGTTGTCCGGTCGTAGCACCTGCAAAAGCGGTGCGATGATGCTTTGTTCCACCAAAACGTCGAAAATCAAGCAATCCCTCAGGTGTACGGCTAAAAGGTACACCCATACGATCCATCAAATAGATAATACCAGGTGCCGCCTCTGCCATCGCTTTAACAGGCGGTTGGTTTGCAAGAAAGTCTCCACCATATATGGTATCGTCAAAATGTTCCCAAGGAGAATCTCCTTCTCCTTTGGTATTAACCGCTCCATTGATGCCGCCTTGTGCACACACTGAGTGTGAGCGTCGTACGGGCACCAAGGAAAATAGCTCTACATCTGCACCTGCCTCGGCTGCTTTCACTGTTGCCATCAAGCCGGCGAGTCCGCCACCGACGACAATAATTTTTTCACTCATCTAGCAGTGCCCTCCTTTTATCGCTGCGCCAATTGTTTTGTGAATTCTGGATCGACGAAGGCAAACAGGGCGCTCACCCCTAAGTAGGAGACAACGAAAAATACCGCAATCCATACGAAGGTCGAAACCCGTTGCGAACGCGGTCCCACTGTAATGCCCCAGCTAACTAAGAATGACCACATGCCATTACTAAAGTGGAAGACAGCCGCGATCAAACCAATAATGTATAAAATAAATGTGAGATCATTACTTAAAAGCTCTGCTGTATGTCCTGCCAATTCACTCGCTGTAAAACCTTGGAGTAGTAATTGTATGCGTGTCTCCCAGACGTGCCAACTCACAAAAACCAAGGTAATAACGCCTGTTACCCGTTGCAACATAAACATTACATTGCGAAAGTATCCGTAATTGGTAACGTTGTTTTTCGCTGTAAATGCGATATAAAGCCCATATACCCCATGATACAACAATGGTAAAAAGATGAAAAAGACCTCAAACACCCATAAAAAAGGAATTTCCCACAGGCTATTCACCTTCTCTACGAACACGTCCGCACCACGGGTTGCATACCAGTTCGTCAGTAAATGCTCCACCAAAAAAAAGCCGACCGGAATCACACCCAACAATGAATGTAGCCGACGACTAAAAAAACTAACTTGCTTACTCATGAAACGCCCCCCATAACCCAATTAAAATGTCATCGTTATACCCTCATAAGCGAAACCCGTCCATATCCACTTGTTACAGGATTCCACTGTACTACAAGGGAGACTACTATATTCCACAACATCAATTGTACTCCCAATTCGACAAAAGCGTCAAGCATCGACAAAGCAGTTCCCACACCCTTAAAAAGTACTTGTTTCTAGCCTGTTCGAACCGTATCCTTTCTATTCTTTTCTTGATTCTTCTCCTCAGCAAAAAGCTGAGATCAGGTTTGATCTCAGCTTTTTGCCAGTTTCGCATATGAACTACTGGTAATTTTTCAAGATAGATTGCAATTTCATGGCCAATGACAAGTCACCATCAATCTTCAGCTTTCCACTCATAAATGCCATCGTTGGGTTTAACTCTCCTTGCACCAACTTAGCAAAGTTCTTCTCCGATAAACGCATCGTACACTGCGCATCGAGGGGAGTTCCTTCATATTGCTCTGCCTTACCGTCGGCAAATTGGATTTGATAGGTACCTCCCTCATCCAGATCAAATTGATAAATTGCATTTACCCCTTGAATACCTTCTGGATTTTCGTTTACTTTTTGTGTCAGTTCAGCAAATACACTGCTAATCTCCATATCTATGTATCCTCCCTTAGCTTGGACTTCGTCCATCCCCAAAGCAATGAACCGTCCTTCACTTCAACTAATGATATGGCGAAAAAATCCTCGTTGTCAAGGATCAACGCCCATCGGATCCATTATAAAGACAAACCGAACCCACAACCATTATACTAAAAATTCGGTCTGATTGCACTTCATTTTTAGTGAGAGTGATTTTACGCCCAACCGTTCTTCAAACCTTATCCATCAAATCTTAACTAGCATTTGCAAGAAGTTCCCGATATAATGGGTACAATAGCAGGTAAATCATGAATCTCATCTACAAATATGAGATCAGATGCTATGTAGGAGGTCTTTTATATGTTACCAAACATTGGAGTACCAGGGCTGATCCTTATCTTGGTCGTTGCCCTCATCATTTTCGGTCCCAGTAAGCTCCCTGAATTGGGTCGTGCTACAGGTCGGACATTAAAAGAGTTTAAAGACTCCGTCTCCGGACTCTCTGAAGATAAATCTGAGAGTCAAGCAGACGATACGAAGAAAGTCAAATCATAAAACAAGCACCCACAGCTTTAAAAGGGCTGTGGGTGTTTTTTATTTATTAAGTGTCGCAATAATCTCACGTGCTAATTTATCTCCGATTCCAGCTTCGCGATACTCGTTTATACTCCCTTTAGCCATCTTTTCAATAGAACCAAAGTGTTGAAAGAGGAGGCGCTTTCGTTTTTCCCCTATACCTGGAATGGAGTCTAATTGAGAGGTGATCATCGCTTTGCTGCGGGTTTGACGGTGGAAAGATATAGCAAACCGATGTACTTCTTCCTGCACTCGTTGCAGCAAATAAAACCCTTGTGACCCCCGCTTTAATGCTACAGGCTCTGGAGGATCCCCAAAGAGAAGACGTGCCGTCTGATGGCGATCATCCTTTACCATGCCCCCAACCGGAATGTATAAACCAAGTTCATTTTCCAATACATCTAACGCTGCCCCCATCTGTCCTTTTCCTCCATCAATCAATATCAAATCAGGCAAGGGAAGGTCTTCTTTCAAAACACGTGTGTAACGCCGGCGAATCACTTCCCTCATCGTATCTACATCATCCGCTTTTCTTTCTGAACGGATTTTAAATTTCCGATATTCTTTTTTAGCTGGCTTCCCATCTAAAAAAGTAATCATCGCAGACACCGGCGATGTTCCTTGGATATTGGAGTTGTCAAAAGCCTCAATCCGACGAGGTAGACCAATGCTGATTGACTCCGCCAATTCCTGCATCGCTTGCTCTGTTCGTGCTTGATCTTTCTCCATCAGTTGAAAACGCTCTTCAAGCGCGATTTGGGCATTTTGCGTCGCCATTTCCACCAGTTGTTTCTTTAGACCTCGTTGAGGGACATGCACTTTCACCGTGTCTAACCACGCTGAGAGCAACGAATGATCTACCCCTTGCGGAAGATGAATTTCTCGAGGTAATGAGGGAGCACTATGATAAAACTGTGTAACATAAGAAAGAAAATCTTCCTCCGGCTCATTGTAGTGCGGGAAGATAGAAACATCACGCTCGATCAATTTCCCCTGTCTACTGAAAAAAACTTGTACACACATCCACCCTTTGGCTGAAGCATACCCAAATGCATCCCGATCCACTCGATCAGCAAAATCCATGTGTTGCTTATGCATAATCGCTTCAATATGCGAAATCGTATCACGATACTCCTTTGCCTGTTCATACTGCAACCCTGCAGCGGCTTCCTCCATTTTGGTTTGTAAATCTTGCTGTACCTCTTTATAACCACCATTAAGGAAGCGAATAATTTGACTTGTCATCTCTTCATAGGTTTCCTCTGCCACAGGAAATTCACATGGGGCCACACATTGCTCCAGATGATAATACAAACAAACTCGCTTCGGTAATGTGCGGCATTTGCGTAGAGGATACAAGCGGTCTAGTAACTTTTTTGTCTGTTGTGCTGCCCCGGCGTTCGGGTATGGTCCAAAATATCGCGAGCCATCTTTTTTTACTTTACGGGTCACTTCTAAACGGGGATGTTTTTCTTTGGTTAATCGAATATACGGATACGATTTATCATCTTTTAGCATCACGTTATATCGGGGTCGATGTTTTTTAATTAAATTACACTCTAAAAGAAGCGCATCTAAGTTACTAGCAGTAACAATATATTCAAAATCGACAATATCTATCACCATCCGCTGTGTCTTCGCATCATGGCTGCCTGTAAAATAGGAACGAACACGGCTACGTAACGATTTCGCTTTCCCCACATAAATGATCTCCCGTTCCTTATTTTTCATTAAATAACACCCTGGCTGATCAGGTAGTAGTGACAATTTATGCTTCAATTGGTCAACCATCGTAAATTCCTCCTTAACCGAACGTATATGCGTTTACAAACCCCTATTTATTCTATACCATGGAAACAGGAAAAACTGTTTTTTGTCTATTTTACATAAACGAGGAGGAGATTCTCTCAATGTCTACATACTTTCGATTGTTAGGAAAGCATGGTTTTAAAATATGGGCTAGCTTATTTGTCGGCTCTATCATTGGTGGCATCATATTAGCCATTTTTTTACTCATTGGAGGATTAGCATTTGGAGCAGGTGCTGCTACCACGGCGGTTGAATTAGGAGAGGCTATTAATACCGCTACTAGCACAGGACAAAATTTAGATACGCTTGCACTCACACAAAGTGTAAGTCCAGGATTTATCACTGGTTTGCTCGTATTCATCCTCTTTGCAGCACTGGGGATCACTATTGTATCTACCTTTAACTCAGCTGGCACTATTGGGATGATCACAGAGCCCGTCTATACCAATCAATCTCGCTTTGGAGCCTATTTTTCGTATGGATTCCGCTACTTTTTTAAAATATTATTCCAGAATATCCTTATCTCCTTGCCCATATTTCTATTTTATATAATCGTTACTTTAACGTGGCAAGGTCCTACTATGCTGGCTATACTCGTCACGTTCATCTTTACGATTGTCATTTTCTTATATGTTTTGATGATCATGCATGCACCCATTATTATGATGGCAGATCGGAAAGGAATGTGGCAGTCAATCGTATTATCTAGCCGCCTCTTTTTCAACTCTTTTGGTCAGGTATTCCTTTCCTATCTTACCATGCTCGCAATAGCACTATGTGCATTTATTGTATCATTCCTATTTGAACTTATCGCCACTCTCCTTAAAGACGCGCTAGCAATTGTTTTTCTAATTGCTTTTACTCAACTATTGGTCTTGCTATTCTTCCATGTGGCCGCTTATATGGCACTCATTTACCGCTACCGTTATAAATTGAGCCCCATTATCAGCGGTCCAACAAATGGACCGAATACCTCTCAGGTACAGGTCCCTCTACAAACACCGTCAAATCCATCAACACCATCAACACCATCAACACCATCATTACAACAACGAGAGCCTGTCGCACCTCCTGTACAAGGATTTATACAGGATCAAGAAGCAGCTCCTTCCTTTTCTCCTCACATCAGAATACAAAGTGCGGACGAACGGTCGGGAAGCCCTTCACCACAAACTCCAGTTCCACCAGCTCCCGCACCGCAGCAACAACGGAAAGAAAATCATTCCGAACAAGCGCAAGGATCATCACAGCCTAACATTCCTACATTCCAGCACTTCCATTATCCAGATGAGAATGAAGCGCACGTTAAAAAAGAGGTGGAGCAAGCACCCGTACACCCAAATAAACCGGTGGAGAAAAGAGAGTCAACCTCAGCTGAAACATCCTTTCCCACCTTTTCATACGATGAGTCTGCTGCCAGTAAGGAGGAGAATCAAAATGACTAACACGATTTAAAAACCTCTCATACGTACTATAATAAGCATTACACTTTAAGAAGGAGATATGCTCTAATGAACACTTATTTTAATCTACTACGCCGCCAGGGCCTTCATTTATGGCTCAGCTTCCTACTAGGGAGCATTGCTACGCAGGTGATCCTCAGTATTGCATTCATTTTCATCGGTGTTTTAGGAGTCATGACAATCGGCTTCGCCTATGCTTCTGATTTTGAAGAGATCTTCAATAACTCAGATCTTCGCCTCACCATAGATGCATTGGTTAACTTTCTTGTAAGTACCCCCTCATTTATAATCACGATTATTATTTTCATCCTGGTATTAAGTGCGATCTCGCTCATCCCTTCCAGCTTTTTAAAGGCTGGAATGTATGGCTTGGTCAACAAGACTGTAAACGGGGAGAAAGCAAATATAAACACTTTTTTTGCTCAAGGAATAAAATGGGTTTGGCACATGGTGCTACAAGGGCTACTAATTTTTCTATTATATCTTCCCTTGTTTTTGTTCTCACTTGTTCCCATCTTTCTTATTATCGGAGGAGCCATCGCCGCCCCTATCCTTCTCTTCTTAATGATTTTTTTCATCCAGCTAATGATGTGGATCGGGCTTATGCATGCGCCCATTATGATGATAGCGGAAGACGTATCTCCATGGACAGCTATCAAAGGCTCATTCTCTCTTTTTTTCCGCTCGATGGGTAAAGTTTTCGGCTCCGTTCTTTCAGTCATCGGGATTTCCGTGCTATTTATGCTTCCGCTTCTTATCATCACCGTTGTTTTATCCATTCTATTGAGCACTTCCTCTGAGGAAGCGATGGGCATAGGTAATTTACTCATACAAATGATCTCCATGCTTTATCAATATACTGTCATCCCTTTCATGCAGGTGATGACTACCCTCGCTATCGTTCTCCGCTACAAATTATATCTGACTAAATCCTAACAAAAAGACGCTTCCTCACTCTGGAAGCGTCTTTTTGTAGCCTTAAACGTAACAACTATATTTAGATATGATCGTTAATCCATTCTTGCAGCTGCTCTTTTGGTAGGAAACCGGACATTTTATTAACCATTTGACCGTCTTTAAAGAGCATCAAGGTTGGAATGCTCATCACACCATAACGACCAGAAATATCTGGGTTTTCATCCACATTGATCTTAGCGATGGTTAATTGATTCCCCATCTCAGCATCCAGTTCTTCCAAGACTGGCGCCAACATCTTACACGGACCACACCATGGTGCCCAAAAATCGACGAGCACAGCACCTGTACCTGCCGATTCAACTTGTTCATTAAAGGATTGATCTGTCACTTCAATAATAGCCATTCTCCATCCTCCTTCAAGTCAATCGCTTACCGCATCCTCAGTATACCACTGATAACATAAAAGTTCCAAGTACTTCGTGACACGAAATAATAGGTAATCAAAAAAACGAAGGAGCAAAATGGTGCCCCTTCGTTTTTCCCTTCATCGAAGAGAATCAATCCTTATGGACTTAGCTATCTGCTAATACTTTTTTTAGCTCTTCAGTCAGCATAGGCACTACATCGAAAAGGTCACCTACAATCCCGTAGTCAGCTACATTGAAGATAGTAGCTTCTGGATCTTTGTTGATGGCAACAATAATTTTCGAATTGGACATCCCTGCCAAGTGTTGAATCGCACCGGAAATTCCGCAAGCTATATAAAGATCCGGGGTAACTACTTTCCCTGTTTGTCCAATTTGCAAGGCATAGTCACAATAACCAGCGTCAGCTGCACCACGGGATGCACCTACAGCGCCACCCAGTACATCTGCTAACTCTTGTAGTGGCTTAAAACCATCTTCGCTTTTTACCCCACGACCACCCGAGACGATCACACGCGCTTCGGAAAGATCTACACCATCGGTAGACTTACGCACAACCTCTTTCACGATGGTACGAAGAGATTCTGCAGCGATCGTGACAGATAGCTCTTCCACTTCTGCGCTACGGCTCGTGTCTGGTTCGCCAGCGGCGATATTGTTAGGGCGCAACGTAGCGAAAATGATTCCTTCTTTCGCTGCTTTCTTCATGAATGCTTTCCCAGCATAGATTGGACGAGTGAAGACAACTTTGTCTCCCTCCACTTCCATTCCTGTGCAGTCGGACATCAATCCCAAGTTAAGACGAGCTGCGATCCGTGGACTCACGTCACGACCAACTGCGGTATGTCCAGTCAAAATCATATCTGGCTTCACATGCTCAATCACTTCGCGCAAAGCTTGAAAATATGCATCCGTCGTATACTGATCAAGAATTTCATTTTCAACTACAACCACTTTATCTGCACCGTAATGTGCCAGTTGGTCAACTAATTCTTTACCTTTGGTACCAAATACAGTAGCGGTTACGGTTCCGCCCGCTGCTGCTTGCGTTGCGGCCGCCAAAGATTCTAGGGTTACGTTCCGTAAGCCCCCATCACGAACATCTGCTAATACCAGTACGTTTTTGCTCATCGGTTCTGGTCCCCCTATTTTTATATCACTTTTGCTTCCGTGCGCAACAATTGAACCAATTCATTTACTTGATCGTTCAATTCACCTTCCAGTATCTTTCCTTCGCCTTTTTCTGGTGGTAATGAAATTTCCAGGATTTCCGTTTTAGCCGCCACTTCGTCTTCATCAAGATCTAATTCATCCCAATCGACACTTTCAAGCGGTTTCTTTTTCGCTTTCATAATCCCTTGCAAAGAAGGGTAACGAGGATCGTTTAATCCTTGTTGTGCTGTCAACAAAATCGGAAGTGTCGACTCAACATATTCAATATCGCCTTCTACGTCTTTCTCCACTTCTACTTTGTCACCCGAAACAGTCAACTTGGTAATTGTTGAGATATGAGGAATATCTAGCAATTCAGCCAAACGAGGACCTACTTGGGCTGAACCGTCGTCAACAGCCATATAACCGCAGAGAATCATATCATATTCTAAATCTTCTTCCTCGATTAACCCTTTAATCAAGTGAGCATACGAGAATTCATCACCTACGAAATCATCGGTATCAACGATAAACCCTTTGTCTGCTCCCATTGCCATCGCAGTACGCAATGCCTGCTCTGCGCGCTCAGGACCAATAGTGATAACCGTTACTTCACCACCGTGCTCCTCTTTCAACTTAATGGCTTCCTCAACGGCATACTCGTCGTAAGGATTGATGACAAACTCGGCACCTTCCTCACTGATCTTACCGTCTTCAATGACAATCTGTTCTTCGGTGTCAAACGTTTGCTTTAAGCACACCAAAATATTCATGTACCGATTTCCTCCTTCGAATGGGAATTCTCTGTTACTGCATTACCAATGCCTCGCAAGAAGAGACTGTGGATCGAATCCACCTGGTCCAGTAAGTTGTACTTAAAATCATTCATAATCCAAGATGAGACAGTCTCATCTATGGTACCAAAAATCATCTTCCGTGTGATTCGATGAGCGATATCGGAGCGAAACACCCCATTTTTAATACCTGCATCTACCACTGCATCCATAACATCGAGGTACCGTTTTAATATTTGGGCGATCCCTTGTCGCACTTCAGGATTAGATTGACGAAGTTCAATCTGTGTCACCATAGCGAGTTGATGATCGCGCTCCAAGTGAGCAAAGTGAAGCCGAATCAGTTCCCTCAACTGGTTCGATGGATCTTCGATAACGGAAAGCGCTTTCTCTACATCGTTAATAAACGCGCCCATCTTCTCATTAAAAACAGAGATCAATACATCATCTTTATTTTTAAAATAGAGATAGATCGTCCCATCAGCCACTTTGGCCTCACGAGCAATTTTGGAGACTTGTGTATTATGGTACCCGTATTGAGCGATCACACGCACAGCTGCGTCAAGAATCGCTTCGTATTTCCCTCCAGTTCGTTTGGCCATAGATTCGCTTCCTTTCCCTCATCCAGTGCGCACAAACAAAAATGAATGGTCATTCATTCAACCTCTAGTTTAGTACGCTTTTTACCCTCTGTCAACTAGTGAACACCGCATTAAAGAAACGACCCACTGAGTCGTTTCTTTAAAGTCGCTCATCGTTATTGTGTGACGGCTTCTCGTTCAAGTTTCTCTTTCTCTTCCCGTACCAATTCGCGGCGCAAGATTTTTCCTACAGAACTCTTTGGTAAGTCTGTCCGGAACTCATACAAGCGAGGTACTTTATATTTAGCCATTTGCCCCCGACAAAACTGATCAAGCTCTTCTTCCGACAAAGTAGCTCCTTCTTTTAAGACCACATATGCCTTTACGGTCTCGCCCCGATAAGCATGTTGAACACCTACTACAGCTGCTTCTTGAATTGCCTCATGTGTATACAAGACTTCTTCTACTTCGCGTGGATAAATATTGTAACCACTAGCGATGATCATATCCTTTTTACGATCCATAATGTAAAAGGCGCCTTTTTCATCCATGCGTGCCATATCTCCAGTGGAGAGCCAACCATCTTTTAATACCTTCGCTGTTTCCTCTGGACGATTCCAATAACCTGTCATCACCTGTGGGCCTTTTACCTGCATCTCACCGATCTCGCCCGCAGCCACCTCTTCACCCGTTTCCGGGTTTACGATCCGGCAGTCTGTATTGGGCCATGGTAGACCAATGCTTCCGGGAGTGCGCTCTCCCCACACAATATTACAGTGCGTAACAGGTGAAGCCTCTGTTAAGCCGTACCCTTCGACTAAGTTCCCACCAGTCAGTTCTTCAAAAGTTTTTTGCACATCGACCGGAAGCGGAGCTGATCCACTAATACACGCATCCACCGATGATAAATCGTGCATCGCCGCCTTTGGATGATTAATCAGTGCGACGTACATGGTAGGTGCCCCGGGAAACATCGTCGGTTTCTCTTTAGCAAAGGTTTTCAAAAGTTGATCTGCATCAAATTTTGGAATTAAAATCATCGTTGACGCCATGTAAATAGAGTAATTCATTACTGTGGTCATCCCATATACGTGAAAAAACGGCAATAACCCAAGCACTTTTTCTTTACCGCGCTCCGTTTTATATACCCAGGCTGCACATTGAGCCGCGTTGGTTGCCAAGTTACGATGTGTGAGCATCGCCCCTTTCGCAAGACCTGTCGTCCCCCCTGTGTATTGCAACAGTGCCAATTCTTCTGGAGACTCCACTGCAGACTCCACTGGATCTGCAAGCGCTTTCTTAATTAGGTCAGAGAAACGGTATATATTTTTATCTTCATAAGGTATGTTTACCTTAATCTTGTCAACAAATTTTACTTTTAGCGGATACGCCACGTTTTTCGGGAATGGAAGGTAATCCTTTATACTAGTGACAATCACTTGCTTCAACTTCGTCTGTGCCTTTACGTTGGCCACTTTCGGATAGACCAGGTCCAAGCAGATGATTGTCTCCGCCTCAGAATCATTTAACTGGTGCTCCAACTCGCGCTCCATATACAGCGGATTTGTTTGTACGACGACAGCACCCAAATATAGGCTGGCATAGTAGGCGATCACTGCTTGTGGAGAGTTGGGTAGCATCAAAGAGATACGATCCCCTTTCTTAATACCTAACCCTCGCAATGCATTAGCCAACCGATATACATGATCTTGCAATTGGCTATATGTCATGCGTTTTCCCATAAAATGAATGACTTCACGATCTGGAAAGTCGCGTACAGCATCTTCTAAAAAGCGGGTAAGTGGTACATCTGGAATGTCCAGTTCTGCTGGCACCTCCGCAGGATATGAGGCAAGCCACTTCTTTTCCTTATTCACCAATATCTGTTCCCCCTTGAGAAATATATGCACCATTCCGTTATAACCGTATTTCAAACCATAGTCTCGCAATCTATGATTCGATCATTTAATCTAGGTTCCCTCTTCGCTATTTTAACGAACTTTCTTCCGTTTTTAAATCACTTTTTTCTTCCTCACTGTAAGAAAAGCCGATGCAAATCAAGGAAACCCTTGATAAGATCGGCTTTTCGCGACACAAAAACGAAAAAATATTTTCATCAAATCTTCATAATCACGTTTAGCGATCTGGATCTTGCGTAGATAATGCTTGTGGTCGTTTGTCTTTAATGGGGATAGGGGAACGAACCAACACATCGATTAATGCTTTTCCGTTAAATGGAATAAGTGGCCACAGATACGGCGTATTTATTGATTTGGCACGAGCCAAATAGATAAACCATGCTAATACCGCTACTATTAATCCAGGTGTTTTAAAGATGGCTACCGCCAGCAAAAATAGGAGTCGCATCATCTTATTTGCCAATCCTAGCTCATAACTGGGCGTCGCAAACGTACCGATCGCCGCCACCGAAATATATAAAATCACCTCTGGTATAAACAACCCTACTTTGATCGCCATTTCCCCTAGTAAGATAGCAGCAATTAACCCCAAAGCCGTCGCCAAAGCGGAAGGAGTGTGAACAGAGGCCATCCGCAATATTTCAATACCCAACTCAGCAATAATAATTTGTACGATTAGTGGAAGCTGGCCCATTTTCTCAGGTCCTAAAAATTGCAGTGCACCAGGGGTCAAATCAGGCTGAATAGCGAGCAAATACCAAAGTGGTAACAAAAAAAGAGAGGCAAACATAGCCAGAAACCGCACCCATCGTAAAAATGCACCTACTGCCGGCTTCTGTCGATATTCCTCTGCATGCTGAACATGATGAAAAAAAGTAGTTGGTGTGATCATAACGCTGGGAGAGGTATCTACATAGACCAGCACGTGCCCTTCAAACAGGTGCACAGCTGCCACATCCGGACGCTCTGTATAACGAACCATCGGATATGGATTCCAATAATGCCCAAACAAATACTCTTCCACACTTTTTTCGGCCATCGGCAACCCATCCACATTAATCTTCTTTAACTTTTGTTTAATATTTTCTACTAAAGGGGGGTTCGCTATATCTTCTAAATATCCTATACAAATATCTGTCTTCGACCGCTTTCCTACCGATACATGTTCTAAGCGAAAGGAAGGATCCCGCACTCTCCGTCGTGTCAAAGCAGTATTTACCACGATTGTCTCCACAAAACCGTCACGCGCACCACGCACCACTCTCTCCAAATCCGGCTCTTGCGGAGAGCGCACCGGATAAGTACGGGCATCAATCACCAACGCTTCCTCTGCTCCTTCAATAAAAAGAACAACCGGACCAGATAAAAGTTGGTTAATAATATCCTTCATCTTATCTGTTTTTTCAAGTTCAATATACGGTATTTCTGTCTGCAACAAGCGCTGAATTGGATCAATACTTAGCTCTTTCCGTTCTAAATTGGCCAAATTCGTCATGATAAAGTTCATAATATCATCTTTAACCAGGCCATCGACAAAATAGAGAACAAAGCGCTTCCCTGCATACGAAAGGTCGCGTCGATTCATATCGTAACTTTTTTCTACTCCCAACAATTGATCTAATACCTCGGTGTTATCATCTAACTTTTTGCTGACCTTCATCGTTTGTGCACGATCTTTCAGTGCTTGACCCACCTAACATCCCCCTCGATCTATGTAAGCTTTCCATATGTAGTATGTCAGTATGTCTTGATAGACATTCTTCCCTAACGAAAGAGATTCCCGGTTTGACGAAAACACTATCGGTTTTTCAAACCTCCCGCTCTTCACTATGATAGAATGCCTGTAATCATACTTAACATAAAAAGAGGAGTTTGTTATGAGTACTTCACACGAAGCCCAGCGCCTGCTACATGAGATTTATGGGTATACAGCCTTTCGTCCCGGTCAACAACAAGTGATCGATAGTATCGTTAACGGTCATGATACAATGGCGATTATGCCCACTGGGGGCGGGAAGTCAATCTGTTATCAGATCCCTGCACTCCTCCTTCCCGGAGTAACACTTGTCGTCTCACCCCTGATCTCCCTTATGAAAGATCAAGTAGATGCCTTAGGTCGTGTAGGCATTCCCGCAACGTATCTCAACAGTACACTTTCGACCGAGGAAAATAACGAACGGGTAAGAAAAGCCAGTCAGGGCAAATACCAACTGATCTATGTTGCTCCTGAGCGGTTGGATTCCTCTATTTTCCGCTCCTTATTACACTCCCTCACCGTCTCTTTTATAGCCGTTGATGAGGCTCATTGCGTTTCCCAATGGGGCCACGATTTTCGTCCTAGCTATCGCATGATCGCACCATTGATCACACAGCTATCTCCTCGCCCCATCGTTGCAGCTTTTACTGCCACCGCCACCGCTGAAGTAATAAGTGATATGAAAGAAGCGTTAGAGCTGCGTGACCCCAACACTTACTTCACCAGCTTCGCTCGTGAAAATTTGTCCCTTTCAGTCTTACGCGGAGTAAATAAGCGCAACTATATTAAACGTTATCTGCAAACAAACCCTGATGACGCAGGAATTATTTATACTGCTACCCGCAGAGAAGCTGACCAGTTAACTCAGTACCTTCAACAAGCAGGTGTTCAAGCTGGCACTTATCATGCTGGTTTACGTGATGACCAACGCAAAGAGGCACAGGAGCGCTTCCTCTTCGACGACACGAGGATCATTGTTGCCACCAATGCATTTGGCATGGGTATCGATAAATCAAACGTACGCTTCGTTATCCATCACAATATGCCAAAAAATATGGAGTCCTATTACCAGGAAGCAGGTCGTGCAGGTCGTGATGGTGAACCGAGCGAGTGTATTCTTCTATTCGAATCCAAGGACGTTCAATTACAAAAATATTTATTGGAGCAATCTGACCTCACCCAGGAACGAAAAGCGATGGAGTATCAAAAATTACAAGCAATGATGGATTATTGCTACACCCAACAATGCTTAACCTCTTCTATCCTCAACTACTTTGGTGAAACATTAGTTGCTCCTTGTGGTACATGTAGCAACTGTACTGATACCACGGAAAAAAGCGACATTACACTGGAAGCACAAAAAATATTTTCTTGTATCAAACGAATGCGTGAACGATTTGGTATCTCCATGATTGCCAAGGTGCTCGTCGGTTCCAAGAGCAAACGCATCTATCAGCTACAGTTAGAGCAACTTCCTACCTACGGAGTGATGAAAGATCAAGGGGCGAAAGAAGTTGAAGACTTGATAAAATTCCTCATAGCCGAACGGTACCTGGGTTTGACTGATGATCAATACCCAGTCGTGTTTTTACGAGAACAAGCGGTGCAAACATTACTAGGAAATGAGAAAGTATACCACAAAACCACTCGTGTTATGAGTAAAATCGTAAGCGATAATGCCTTATTCCAAGAGTTGCGGCAGGTTCGTAAGCAGTTGGCTCAAGACGAAGGAGTTCCCCCCTATGTTATTTTTAACGATGCCAGCTTACGCGAGATGAGCATCCGCCTCCCACAAACAGAAGAAGAGATGCTGCTTATCAAAGGGGTTGGGACTGAAAAATGGAAGCGCTACGGGTTACTCTTTATTGAAGCGATCCAAACCTTTTTGCAACACCATCCTGACTTCATCACAACCCTAGACCCCATCCCTGTGGAAACCCAGCTCTTAACACCACAGACGAAGGAAAACGACAACAAAGAAGCGAGCCATCTGCTCACCTTAGCACAATTCCAACAAGGGGCGAGCATTACAGCTATTGCTAATGAACGACAACTGAAAGAACGTACCGTTGAAGCCCATTTATTACGCTCCGCACAAGAAGGGTTTGAAATCAACTGGGATCGACTTATTCCTGAACAACATGAAGCGCTGATATTAGCTGCCTATAACCAGCTACAAGAAGTAAAATTAAAGCCAATAAAAGAGAATCTTCCTTCTACCATCGAATACGGTACGATCAAAGCCGTTCTTATTAAAAATGGTATCTGGAAATAGTTTAACCTCCATACCTCCCTTCTCATGATATGCACAAGAAAACAAGTACTTATTTATCCCTCAAATGAGAAAGAATTTTGGTTCGTCGTGCGAGAATAATCAATTGTAAAGAAGAGCCCCTCTTATGCAAGCAGGGCTCTTCTTTACATTTGATTCGCATTCCTTCATCTCCAATTTCTACTAGTCATTTAGTTTCTTTTATTGTAAAATAATAGAGTAATATTTGAGATATTATGTAGCGGAGGCTGATTCATGATACCTAGATTTTCTACTCTTATTCGACACAACTGGCCATCCATATGGGGGCTGCACCTTCTCTCATTCATCGTAACTTCTGGGCTTAGTATTGGTGCCGCACTGCTGGCATATCTAATATTTATCCCCTTTGTTATCGTAATCGGCCTTGTAGGAGTCTCCTCAGGCGTAAGTTCTGATTTTGGTGAAGCGTTGAATCAGTTTCCCACGGAATATGGGGTTGCTTTTTCTACTATCATGATCACCTTGATCATTCTTCTACAAGCGCTAGCGCAAGCCATCCCTTACAGTTACTATTATTCCGGATTATTCGGTGTATTTAAAGAGATGATAGCAAGACAAGCTCCCAATACCAACACTCTTATGACCTCGGGATTTAGTAGATTTGTCAAATCATCGCTTCTTTACTTCACTATTTTTCTTATTTTATCCATCCCATTTTTGTGTTTAGTAATAATCATCCAGTTAGATCAAGCTGAAGTACTTTCGTTTTCATGGATCCTCTTCCTCGTTATGATAACCATATTACTCTTTATATTTACTGCCTTATCTTTAATGCACGCCCCCATCATTTTTACCCTCGAGCAACGATCTATTGCGGATTCTATTCTCAGCTCTGTTCGAGTCACTTTCACCTCACTGGGTAAGGTAATATTATCTGCCCTAACCTATATAGGAATAAATTTTATTATCGTTCTTTTTCTCGGTCTAGGCATCCTATTCATACCCCTGATGATCGTTGCTAAAGGAATCGCACCCGTACAAGTTCTCATCGGCATATTGCTGTTTTTTTATGGCCTATTTTTCGTTTTTTTTCTCATTCCATTTATCCATGCCGTATCCTTAAAGTCGATCGTTTATCGTTATTACAAACATATTCGTCCTCCATGCTACCCTCACGATCCTTCAAATATTTCATCATCTGCTATAGTAGAGTCCAAATTAGCCAACTCGATTCCCTCTGACGATAAAAATGAGGGTAATATTATCATAAAGTGGCATTAAAAGGTCGTCATTTAAGCCGTCTTTATCCCTATAGAAATAAGTTCCCATATCGTCTCCAATATCTACTAGCTTACATATATCTTTTCATGTAAAATAATCGAAGAATATATTATAATAGATCGATTACTATATGATATATTATTAAAAGGAAATGTATGGGAGGATGTTGAATGGTACCTAATTTTTTTACGCTTGTCCGTAATAACTGGGCCTCCTTATGGGGGTTAAGTTGGCTTTCATATCTTATTTATACAGCATTATCCACTGCGGCGTTCATTGTATACTATATCTTTCTATTTATCGGCCTCTTTTTTGTCGCTTTGTTAGGAGCAACAACCGCTGCCGGCTCGTCCCCTGCGGAATTTATCGATAATGCCGGCGTGATTGCCTTTCTCTTTTTTGCTGTCTATTTAATCATCCTTTCTTCAGCGCTGTATGCCATTCTTTGCTCTTTTCACATCTCTAGTCTACTCGGTATTATTCAGGAGATAGTGAATAAAGGTCGTACAAGTGCTAGCACATTAATTGAGTATGGCTTTAAAAATTTTTTTAAGACTATCCTCTTTTACATAACCTTGTTTTTGATTGCAGGGGCGATTCTCTTTCTATTCATCGCAGGAACGATATTTACTGGTATGGATGTACTCATTCTTAATATTCTAGGGGTTGTACTTGTTCTTATTAGCGCGATCTGTCTCATCTTCTATGGTTTATTGATGATGCATGCCCCTATCTTTTTTACTGTTGAAGATCAGTCCATCCGACAATCCATTAGTAACTCCGTTCATGTATTCTTCACTTCGATGGGCAACGTGTTGATGTCCGGACTCATAAGTTTTTCTTACATTCTCCTTCTCGTGCTCCTGTACCTAGTAGGGATACTGTTATTTGCCCTCATGGCTCTCCTAGACGGGCACAGCGGCCTACAGATATTTATTGGCCTCATCCTGTTTATATGTGGGGTATTTTACGTGCTTTTTTTGGTACCTATCATACCTACCTTATCCCTTAAGTCTATCTACTATCGTTATGTCAAATATATTCGTCCAACATACTTTCCCACAGAACCGGCTCAGGCTGCAGTAACAGCATCGCATTCACCACCACCTGCCATACAGCAACCCCCTTCTGTTATAGAAGATAACTCTTCACAGCCCAAGAAGGACGATTCGTTTAATGTAAGCTGGCACTAACGATGTCTCGCCTCTCATCTCTTGATGAGGGGCCTTTCTATTTAGTAAACCATCGGCTCTGTCTGTGGAACCCTTCACCCACTCTCCTTTCCATTCCCACTCCTTTTTTGCTACAATGAGCTTTGAATCTATTGTAAACCGTTTCCGTGAGGAGGAGCCTCGTTGCCATATACACCACTGCCATTACCAGAAGACTATATAACAATGATGAAGTCGTTATTACAAACTGAATTTGACGCTTTTCTTGCTACATATGAACAACCCATTCAGCGCGGGCTACGTGTAAACCCATTGAAAAGCACCATTTCACAGTTCCTCGCACTAACTGAATTTCGTCTAGAACCGATTCCTTGGTGCAAAGAAGGGTTTTATTATCAACACCAGACCACAAGACCTGGGAAACACCCTTACCATGCCGCAGGGGTATATTATATACAGGAACCCAGCGCGATGGCTCCAGCTGAAGCACTGGAACCACAGCCCGGGGAACGCATTTTAGATTTATGCGCAGCACCTGGTGGGAAATCGACGCAAATAGCTGCTAAGATGGAAGGTAAGGGAATCCTGGTCTCTAACGAAATTGACAGTTCACGTGCCAACGCTCTGGTAGAAAATCTCGAGCGCTGTGGAGTAAAAAATGCAGTCGTTACCAATGAGACACCAGCCCGTTTGGCGAAGCACTTTAGAGGCTATTTCGATCGTATCCTTATTGATGCCCCCTGCTCCGGAGAGGGCATGTTCCGTAAGGATAACGATGCCCGTGGTCGTTGGAGCGTTCGCTCAACGGAGCGAGCAGCAGAACTGCAATTAGAGATCTTGCTCGAAGCAGCCCTCATGTTAAAACCAGGTGGCCGACTCGTATACTCTACTTGTACGTTTAATCCGAATGAGAACGAAGGAGCATTACAGAGATTTATGCAGCAAGAACCTAGCTTTTCAATAGAAAAGCTTCCAAATAATGTTTACTTCCAATCTGGTCAACCTCAATGGGCTCAGGCAGATCCCGCATTGCATCAGAGCGCACGACTGTGGCCACATCACTTACGCGGTGAAGGACACTTTGTCGCTGTTCTACAAAAGTCTGCACAAGCACCCCTGCAAAAGGTCCGCCCTGGTAAAGCTAAACAAATATCTGCGCAGGACCAACAATTACTTCAATCTTTTTATCGAGATGAGCTCAAGGTGAAGCCACCCAGCGGTAACTATGTTTTGTTCGGGGAACATCTTTATCGCCTTCATGAAGAACTTCCCTCACTCAAAGGATTAAAAGTTAAACGGCCTGGTTTTTATATCGGTCAGCTCAAGAAGAGTCGGATTGTTCCTTCCCATGCGTTGGCGCTTTCTCTTACACCAAAAGAAGCGCAGCGAACCATCAACTTTTCTGCTACTGAATCATCACTTTTTCAATACCTCCAAGGAGAAGCACTACCCACTGCCCAAGTAAAAGGTTGGACATTGGTCACTGTTGATGGGTTTAGCCTAGGGTGGGGGAAAGTCTCCGGTGGATTACTAAAAAACCATTATCCTAAGTGGATGCGCTGGGATGAAAACATGATGTCAACTAGATAAAGGCAGGAAGAATTTTCTGCCTTTATCTCCCGCTGCTTATATTCTTCTTGCCTTCCTATAAAAGCGGATCATTTCACATCGCTTTCCGATGCATCCTTTTCATATGGATGATTATATCTTTAATTCGAATTTACAGCGCCAATGTATATTCGCTCTGTAAATTCGTACATTTAAGTAACCTTTATCATCCCTTTTGCGAGGTGACAAAGCATTGATCACAATGCCAATCCCTTCTTCCACCTTATCATCATCATGGAATTCCTATTTTCATACAGCTTGGATGATCTCCCTCTTACAGCCTGGCTTAAGTCATTATGGTCCCTATCCCTTTTGGCTTCCGACGGAAGAAAAACCTTCTCATAACCCAGATACTTCTCCATCCTATTCTAAACCAAAGTCATCCCCTATCCTCATTCGGATTCGTGCTCGTTCTCATTAGCAACTCACTTTTTGCAAGTTTCTTACTCTCCTTCTTTAAAAATATAGAGGCACAAATAGCGGGGAAAAGCCTAGATAAAATATTTATTTCAAATTTTTTGATTATTAGCAGGATTATAATAATTATGGTCGAATCTCTTATCTAACCCTAACTTGAAGGAGGAGTTACACATGCGCATCGCACGTGTCCTGTTCTCACTGCTGCTCGCCGTTATCATGGTTTTGCCCGCCATCAGTACCGCCACAGCTGCCCCAGATAGGGGAAATGAAAAAAGTAATATGCAACAAATGATTCCCGATGAGGTGATCGTTAAATTTAAAGACGGAACATCCAAAAATACGATTGCTTCCGTACACAAACAAAATGGAAAGCTAAAGAAACGTAGCACCAAGATGGGTTTTGATGTGATAAAACTGAAAGGGAAGACCGTGCAAGAAGCAATCAAAGAGTACAAAGCACTGCCACAGGTAGAGTATGTGGAACCCAACTACCGCTTCTACACACAGTGGACTCCCAATGACTCTAAATTTACTCAACAATACGGGCCCCAAATTTCAAAAGCACCCGCTGCTTGGGATATTGAAAAAGGTGACAGCTCCGTTCGAATTGCGATTGTCGACACAGGTGTAGATGATAGCCATCCTGATCTTAAAGGTAAAGTGATCAATGGCTATGACTTCGTCGATGATGATAATGATCCCAATGATGAACAAGGTCACGGTACCCACTGTGCAGGCATTGCTGCTGCCATTACCAATAATAACATAGGAATTGCTGGGATGGCACCAAACGCCTCTATCTACGCTGTTCGTGTTTTGGATGAAAACGGAGGGGGAAGCCTCGACGATGTAGCTGAAGGAATCCGCCATGCAGCTGACAATGCTAATGTCGTCAGTCTCAGCTTGGGCTCCCTCTTTGGCTCTAACACATTAAAAGATGCTGTTAACTACGCCTGGAACAGTGGTGCGGTCGTAGTTGCAGCCGCCGGTAATAATGGATTTTTCTTTAAAAACTACCCTGCTGGATACAATAACGCGATCGCTGTCGCCGCTACCGATTCACAAGATCAAATCGCTTCTTTTTCTACCTGGGGAAGATGGGTTGACATCGCCGCACCCGGAGTTGACATTTTATCCACTGTTCCTAATGGAGGATATGAATCTTATTCCGGTACATCTATGGCTACTCCTCATGTAGCTGGCTTAGCGGGGTTACTCGCCTCACAAGGCCGCAACAATCAAGAAATTCGCGATGCAATTGAAAATACTGCTGACTCAATCTCTGGCACAGGCTTCAGATTCCAAAACGGCCGCATCAACGCAAAAGATGCTGTCAACTATTAAAAAAAAGAGGGAGGGCATTTTCAAATGCCCTCCCTCTCTTTTTATGCATTACGATAAAACCAGATCAGTCCGATGACAAAGAAAAGTACTGCACATATCATCAAAATCTTTGCTAGACGTTCCATTCTTCCCTCTTTCCCCTTCCTACCGTCACTGCAGTTCTACGACAGTAACTCCAGTCCCACCTTCACGATATCCACCTAAGCGAAAGCTTTTAACATGCTTATGCTTTTGTAGAAACTGGGTAATGCCCGATCGTAGAGCACCTGTTCCCTTACCGTGGATGATCGACACTTGCTGAAACCCACTCATGAGTGCATCATCTAAGTATTTATCTGTCTGTGCTAATGCTTCTTCTACCATCTTACCGCGCAAGTCTATTTCAGGGCTAATCCTACTGGAACTTCGTTGATAGGAGGTATAAGCGCTTTCCTGCTTTACTTGTTTCTTCCTCTGTACACGCTTTAAACCACTGCGACCCACTTTCATCTTTAAGGCTCCAACTTGTACAAGCCACTCATCGTTACTAAGCGCCTCCACAACTTCACCCTTTTGCTGTACTGTTTGTACAAACACTTCGTCGCCTATCTGAATCGTAGTATCCTCTTCTACTACAGTGACTGCTCCACCTTGTAACTCCCACCCAGGAACAGCGTCGTTTAAACGCTTCTTCGCTTCTGTCAGCTGATGCTCTTTCAACTCTGTCGGACGCATCTTGGCCCATTCCCGCAGTTGAACCAGCACCTCTTCCGCTTCATGTTTTGCATCTGTAATAAGTGAACGTGCTTCACGCCGAGCAGTTTCGCGCATCTTCGCTTTCTCCTGCTCCCAAGTCGACACTTTTTCTTGTAGCTGTCGCTGTAATTGCGCTGCCTCACGCTGGAGAGATTCTGCCTGCAGACGACGCTCTTCTGCAATCCGTCGATCTTCCGTCAGGGTAGCAATTAAATCCTCTAATTGGTGTTGATCTTGGCTCAACTCCGATTTTGCGCGCTCAATAATCCCATCTGGTAATCCCAGGCGCGCAGCAATCGCAAATGCATTACTACGTCCTGGAATTCCTACAAGCAAGCGGTAAGTAGGGCGAAGAGTCTCTACATTAAACTCGACGCTCGCATTTACGACTCGTGGATCCGTATGAGCAAACATTTTTAACTCACTATAGTGGGTTGTTGCCACAAAAAGTGCTTGGCGTTGTAATATTTCCTCCAGGATGGAAATCGCTAACGCCGCCCCTTCGATCGGATCAGTCCCAGCACCTAACTCATCCAATAGGATTAAACTTTTCTCATCCACACGTTTTAACATGGTCACAATATTGGTCATATGACTGGAAAACGTACTTAAACTTTGTTCAATACTTTGTTCATCCCCAATATCAGCAAACACTTGCTGAAAAACAGGCATAAACGAACCATCATTAGCAGGAATAGGTAAGCCACTCTGTGTCATCAAGGCAAACAACCCGACCGTTTTCAATGTTACTGTCTTGCCACCCGTGTTAGGTCCTGTAACAATAATTCCCTGATGCTCTTCTCCAATCTCAAGATTGATCGGAACAATCTCCTGCGAAGGAATTAATGGGTGTCGTGCTTGCTTCAATTGCAAGTGACGCCCATCATGGACATGTGCACAATGACCTTGAACTTTTCTCCCAAAACGTGCCTTTGCTAAAACAACATCGAGATGCGCCAGCACTTCCATGTTTACTCGGAGCGGATCAACCACCTCCGCCACCTCAGCCGAAAGTTCATATAAGATTCGCTCCACTTCACGCTCTTCATCCAAGTGGCATTCACGCAATGAATTGTTTAAAGAAACCACTGCGTTGGGCTCCATAAAGACGGTTGCTCCCGAAGCAGACTGATCATGTACCAAACCGCCGAATTCATGACGATACTCCTGCTTCACAGGTAAACAATAGCGGTCATTGCGTAATGTGACTAGTGGATCTTGCAGCATTTTTTGATAGCGAGCACTTTTTAACATCTGATCTAGAGTAGAGCGTACCCGCGCACCCAACGTGTGGATCTTACTTCTTAACCGCGATAATTCAGGACTAGCATGATCAAGGATCTCTCCCTCTTCATCGATGGTTCGCTCCATTCGATCCCGTAACTCGGGTTGCAAAGAAACTTGTCCCAATGCTGCCCGCAATATAGGAAGAGGCAGTTCCTCCGGTTCGATTTCTCTTATTTTACGAACAGCTTGTTGAGCTGAAACTAGCATCTTATATAGAGCGACAAGTTCTGATGACTGTAACATCCCTCCGATTTCTGCTCTTTTAAGGCTTCCTTCCATATCCTTTAATCCACGGAATGAAAGTTCTCCTTTTAGGCGCAGAAGATCTAATGCTTCTTTTGTCTCTGCCAGTTGCTCTTCTACTTCCTTCAAGTTTGTATTCGGTTTTAAGTTTTGTATTCGCTCCTCACCCAACGGGGACGTTGCTTGTTCTTGCACCAGTTGGAGAACGCGATGGTATTCTAATACACGAAGAGTATGAGCGTCCATACTTATTACGCTCCTTTCTGCGTCATCAAGCATTCACCCCTTATTATACCATGTTAAGTGGAAGTAAAAGCAATGCCTCCCCTCTGACTGCAACCTTTGTCTTCATACTTTTCCTCACTCAGGATAAGCTACTCTTATGCGTCAACATAAAAAGCTTCTAGAAAGGGAGGGCTATGGTCACGGATGCATAAGCAAGACGGCATGGACCCGTGGCGATCTATCAAATGAAACTCATTCGACATGTGATTCGTTTTTTTGTAGCTGCGATCGTATTACTACTCATCGCTGCCATTGTACCCGGATTTCAACTCAATCACTTTTGGAGCGCCTTCTTTGCCGCTATCGTTATCGCCTTGTTTTGTTGGGCGTTGGAGAAAATTTTTGGCGAAGATATCTCCCCCTACGCCCGAGGTGTGATTGGTTTTTTCGTCAGTGCAGCCGTCATCTATCTCACACAGTTCTTTATAAATGGCATGAAAGTAAGCTTAGTGGGTGCACTCATGGCAGCGCTTGTTATCGGTATTGTTGACCTTTTTGTTCCGATCAAAGGAAAATTTAAAGCTAGCGCAGAGTAATATCTGCGCTAGCTTTACTCATTACATCGGTTATGGGGCAAGGGTGAAAACCACCACCTTTACCCCCCTCTTCCTTCTTGCCAACGCTAACTGCTCTTTAATTTCCTTCCCCGTTGTGGTCGCTGAAACCATTAACTGAGAACAATGATCTACACCACAGGCAGATAAGATAGACAGTAAGTTTAAAGAAGGAACTCCCGCTTCAGTCTGATGGGATAAAGCGTTTTTTTGTCTCCCTGTCCTGCGAGAGATATAATCATGAATAATAATGACCATCATCTCTTTCTCTTGTACTACGGCTTCCATCAAAGGAGCCATACCTGAGTGAAGAAAAGCATAGTCACCAATTACCGCTACCGCAAGTGCATCAATACTGGCTAAACCTGCAACCACCCCGATCGGAGATCCCAAGCCATAGCTCCATTCTGCACTATTATATGGAGGATAGCACAGGGCGATCGATGAACCAACGTCGACTGCCACTTTAGCCCCTGATGCTTTCGTCCATGCAGAAATAGCATCATAAATACGTACTAACGGTTGATCCTGTTCTGGTGATTTTAATCCTCGCGCAGAAGGAGATACACGGATAATCTCAGGATCTTCACCTTTTTGTATCTGCTCGATCACCTCATTTACCCTATTCTCATCCAAGCGATCCCCCGCTGAAAATGCTCCTGAAAGACGACCCACTATCGTTAAATTTAGTTCATACTTCTGTGTTAACTGATATAACTCCACCTCTACAAATGGATGTGGCTCTTCTAATACAAGAATTCTTTTATATTTTTTCATAAAGCTGAGCACATGTTTTTCATCTACTGGCCATAAAGAACTGAGCTGTAATAAGGGAAGCGATTCATCTGTTACTAAGGTGGAACAACCTCCGGTTGCAATAATCCCAACACCAACATCACGACCCGAGCGCACTTCCATTGACGATCCCTCTATGATGCGTTTGACAACCGGTAGCGTATACTGTTCGTAGTGATGCATTCTCCCTATTTTAGAAAGCCCCCTCGCGACCCTTCCTCCTGTGTAAGGAAATAGGGGGAGTACTGTATCACAAACCTTCACTTCCCCCTCATACTTATCCATTAATAAGCGGGAACTCAGTCGAATCAACACCGGTACTGATGCTTGCTCAGATAATTGATATGCCCATGGAATCAATTTCCGTACCTCTTGAGCACTATTAGGGTCCAACACAGGAACACCTGCAATTTTAGCCAGTTGACGCGAATCTTGTTCCACAGTAGATGCCTTGCAGCCAATGTCATCTGTTGCTATAATAACCAATCCTCCGCCGATACTATGAACAACCGCATTCACCAACGTATCATATAAAACACCCATCCCCGCCTGTTTTACAATAACGGCAGAACGATACCCCCCTATCGAAATCCCTAATGCCATCTCTAGCGAAACCTTCTCATTTATATTCCAAGTAAACCGTGGGAAGAGTGTATCTAATTTTTCCCCCAATTGTGTAGCGGGAAAACCGTAGACACCATAAGCAGAATGAACCCCCGCTTCCACTATCCCCCACGCTGCGATCTCGATACCATTTACCTGCAAACCGTTCACATCCTCACTTTCTCCCCCATCCACCGGCAGACTCCCTCTCTGGTCATCCCATATAACCATGCGCAAAATGGAGGAATACACTCTCTTATATGTAAAATTGAATGTTTATGTGACTTTATCTTCATGATACAGGCGCCACATAGTAAGAAAAAGAGGCTAAGAACGGGTATAGAACGGGATTCTCCACTCATGTTCCCTCCGTTCCAAGAATAGAATGAAGCGGGGGCATACATGATCCCTTCTTGCAATTAGACCCGTAAGTAAGTAGATCGCTAAGGGAGTGCCAGATCGATGAGAAGCAAGCAGGACATATCTGAAAGCTTGTTAGAAAAGTTACGTACAGAATCGATAAACCCTTTATTATTGGATCGATTGGTTTATCTATCGCGTCAATATTTCGCCTTCTTTACCAAACACACTTCACGTGCTTACGAATATGTTTGGCTTTTATCACAGTTACATGAAATCAGAGGTAAAAAGTTCTTAGATATTGGAACAGGCCTCTCTCCATTACCTATCCACCTGGCTCAACAAGGGGCCGAGGTATATACAGTCGATTTTTTTAAAGAAAAGGATCGCTATTGGGGAGCTGATCGTTCTCAGTGGTATGAATGGGGCTTTATCGATTATCATCCCATTCATCCCAACATCATCTCTTACCATGCCGACGTAAATCAGCTGCAGTTTGGTGAAAGCGAGTTTGATTGCATCTATTCCATCAGCTCTGTAGAACATATTGACGCCTCAGCACGAAGAAAGATTTGGGAGAATGCACATACTTGGCTAAAACCTGAAGGACAGTTATTACTTACCGTCGATATCATTAAAAATAGCACCTCTCTTCACAATTACTTTCTCGATGTGTTCGTAGAAGATCCCAACCTTCACGGCAATATTGACGCTCTTATCCATGAATTAAATGCCTTCACCTTACACGATGTACAATTTACATGTAATATTCCACAACTGGACGAGGTTGATATTGTTAGTTTAGCTTGTACAAAGTAACAGTACGAATCAGTGCCCCTAAGGCATCTCTACACTGCCTGTTGGGGCACATCTTTATTGGAGGCGCGATGTCTGCTTCAACTCCTGATACAATTGACCCACCTTTTGTGCAATCCCATCCCATTGGTACTTCCATTGAAGTTCCCGGTAAGCTGTTTCAATCCACGTCGTTAGCTCCGGTGGTTGCTGAAGTACCTCACATATTTGATCAAACAACGATTCCACATGACCCGTAATCACAGTAAGCCCATTAACACGATGTTTCACTATTTCCTTTAGCCCTCCTGTATGAGAAACAATAACGGGGACTCGATGCGCCATCGCTTCTAAGACAACGATTCCAAACGGCTCATAGAAACTTGGAAGAACAAATACATCCGCACATCTATACAGTCGCTCTTTCTCTAACTCATCTACATGACCTAAGAACATTACCTTTTCTTCTACCCCCAACGCAGCAACCCGCTCTTTTAATGAGTCCGTCTCAGATCCCTTCCCGACGAGAATAAATTTAGTGTGGGGAAATCTATTCACAATATATGGAGAAGCTTCGATCAATCCTTGCACCCCTTTATGTGGAGTCATACGTCCTACATATAATATGATTTTCTCCTTCTCCTCAGCATAGCGCTTGCGTGCTTCCATATCCTCCTTACGTTCCTCTTTGGTGGGTGAACGCGGCATCACCACGCCATTAGGAATCACTCTTACTTTGGTAGGAGAAACGGAAAACCCTTGAATCAATTCCTCCTTCATATATTGACTGCACACGGCTAACATAGATGAATGCACAGAAGCTGATTTTTCTATGTTGTGCACATAGGTTAAGTTAGGACTACCCATAATACGATCATATACATGTTGAATACCATGATAAGTGTAGAGTAAGGGTAGGCGTAGTCTCGTGCTTAACTCCTCTGCCACAAAAAACGTCAACCATTCATGTGCATGAATCACATCTATTTGCAATCCTGCACGCAGTAACTGCTCTGCTTTTCTCATCATGGCAACATTGAGTTGGAAAATCCAGTGATAAAATTGCAGGTGATCCACTGCCTCTATCTGGTCTTCATCCACTGTCTGCACACGGTGAACGTGGATTCCTTCCACCTTTTCATAAGTAGGTGCTTCTTTTACTTCGTACGTAATCATATGCACTTCTATCTGTTGCTTGATTAAATGGCGTGCTAATTGATATACCGCTGTTCCCATTCCCCCTACAAATCGTGGCGGAAATTCCCAGCAGAGGATCATCACACTTAAGCTTTTTTTCGTCTCCCACCCCACTGTTTGAGAATCGCTTCTTTTCAGCAATTGCTCATCTTCTTTTATATCTGAATATTCATCTTCTTTTTCCATCTGCTCTAACTCCACCGGATCAATTAAACCTAGGCGGATATCATCATAAATCTTAGTAAACTGTACTAAATGACCATGAATCCGTTCTATCGTCTCATCCCGATCAACTCCCTTCTTATGTAGTGAGATCCAATCGGCCTGAGCACTACGTAGCCTTCTACTCGCCAGCACCATCGCACGCCGTTTAAGCGGTGAAGAGCCACTCGTTATTTTCCCCATCCGTTTTTCTGCCATATGAAGATGACGATAAAGCCAATACTCCTGTTCCATCGCTTTTAATATTTCTGCATCAGCAAACTTCTTTTCCTGCCCGCTTGTTGCTACTGATGTTGAAGAAAGTAAGGGAGTATACTGTGGAAGATGGATCCCTTCTTTGTACTTTAAACAGAGATAGGCACAATAAATCCGATCCTCTGTTACATCTATAAAGCACTCCCGTGTAGTGGGATCAATCACCTTTTCCCAATACAGATCTCCATTCCCCTCATCTTTCGTATAAGTGATATCGTACACACACAACACCATGTCAGCCGATTGCTGATTCTTATCAAGAAAGGAAGCAATCATTCTCTTCAAGGAGGCATTCCATTCCCAATAAAGAAAAACTTTTGTTGAACTGTAAGGATGCATAACTAACATATTTTCACCATAATCTTCTGGCAATAGCAATGACCATTTCTTAGTCGTGCTCGATTTCTGCTTGGGGATATTAGGTTTCTTCATCTCCTCATATAAAATAGTGTGTAATTGTGCCATCGAAATAGAGTAACGATTACTCAGAGTAGTCAATTTTTCTCCATTGCGAAATAAATTAATGATCTGTTCCTCTATGTTCATTATTTTGCACCACCTCATTCATCGTGCGGGAATGATATGTTGTTATGGTTATGACCATTAGATCTTCCCTATTCCCTTCCCCCAATACAAAATAAAGAAGGGGCTGGTGAGTACCAGCCCCTTCTTCTACTTAGCAAAAATATGCTTGCCTATCTGTTTTGTCTGTGGGCGTCCCCAAATCCAATCGGACGAAGCAGTGTCTGGGTTAAAATAATATATAGATCCACCTGTGGGGTCCCATCCATTAAGAGCATCAAAGCAGGCCTTTCTCGCTTGTTCATTGGGATCCAACCAAAAAGTTCCATTGGCCACAGCTTCAAAAGCAAGTGGTTGAAAAATAACTCCGGATGGTGTGTTAGGAAACTTTTCATCATCCAACCGATTAAGGATAACAGCTGCTACTGCTACTTGACCCACATAAGGCTCACCGCGTGCCTCTGAATAGACCGCTCGCGCCATCAACTGAATATCTCCCTCATCCATTCCCCCGGCTACTTTCTTGGTAAGCTGTTCTTCCCCTTTTCCTTTCTGCTGCTCGGATGTATCACCCTTCGGGGATTCATTTTTTCCTTTTTTAACTATATCGCTATTTTCTTTGAAATCATCCGCTTTTGGATTCCAATTTTTTGTGGCAACCCATAATTTTTCACGCGTATTCACACCGATTTTTCCATCTACGGGAATCCCAAATTCATATTGGAAAAGTCGTGCCGCTTTATACGTTCTCTCTCCAAAGTGACCATCCACTTTGCCCGTATAAAAACCGAGATAGGAAAGGCGCTGTTGTAATTCCCATATATAGCCACCTGCATCCCCTTTTACATATATGCGTCCACTTAAACCTGGGGTCCACGCCTTCGTTGATTCCCATAATTTACGTTTAGTCTTGCCACCTACTACACCATCTACCTTCATACCAAAAGAGTACTGGAAGAGGCGCACCGCTTTTTCCGTGCGATCAGCAAACTGTCCATCTACTTTCCCCGTATAAAAGCCTATATACTTCAATCTGTTTTGTAATTCATACACGTCTCCACCTTTTGCTCCTACTTTTAGCTCTTCACTACCAAAGGCAGAGACGACGGCTTGGTAAGAAAAGAACAAACTACCACCAAGCAATAACATACAAATTACCCATACCATTAATCGTCGTTTATTCATTGCTTGTCAACCTTTCTCATGATTCGCTTTACCGTTATTATGTCAATCTCCTACGTGGATATGCACTACCATTCAACTTCACAACGATAGGCACGTACGCAGCTGCATTTGTCAATACGTTATATGCTATAATGTCACAAGGAGGAGTTGGAAATGAAAAAGGCACCGCAAGTAGGTTTTTGGCGTATGATGCGCCGCTACCTTTTATTATTTCGCAGTATGATCACAAAAAAATGGTTATTCTTCGTAGCAGGGGTTTCCTTCTCTTTGTTATTGATTGCATTGGCTACAGTTGCCCTCACCGCGAAAATTTATGATCTAGATGAGATGCAACAAATGCAATTTGCCTCCACCCTCTATGAAGCAAAGGGACAACCAGCACTAACTATGGGCGATAGTAACCGTGAGCACATAGCGCTCGAAGATATACAAACCCCTCTGCTCGTAAAAACCGTGTTAGCTGTGGAGGATTCACGCTTCTATGAACATAATGGTGTTGACTATTATGGTATCGTTCGCGCGCTCACCGTTAATGCTCGTACTTTAAAACCTGCTGAAGGGGGAAGTACGATCACAATGCAGGTAGCACGCAACACCATTCTCCACAGTCGTAAAAAAAGAATGGTACGGAAAATCCGAGAGGTGTTTATTTCTTGGAACTTAGAGCGACGCTACAGTAAAGATGAGATCCTAGAATCATATTTAAATTACATATACTTAGGAAACAATGTCCGCGGCATCAAGATGGCGGCAAAGATATACTTTGATAAAGATTTAAGCACAGATAAGCTTGAGCCACATGAAATTGCCATGCTAGCCAGCCTACCCAAAGGTCCAGATATTTACAATCCATATAAAAACCCCAAATTAGCGAAAGAACGTCGAAACACTGTGCTTGCCGTCATGGCTAACTCAGGTCTGATAACCATTGAGGAGAAGAAAAAGTATCAGGCAGCTGACTTAGGTGTAAATCCTGATTACCTCTCCAAACATATAAAAAATGACCCATATCAAGCATATGTAGACCTTGTCGTTCAAGAAGCCGCTGAGCGTTACGAGATGGAAGCTGAAGAGTTTGTTAATGGAGGCTATAAAGTGTATACCGCTCTCCGTCCTTCTATCCAAACCTCTTTAGAAGAGAGTCTTGATGCAAATGAAACATATCAAGGACAAAACAACCTCAATAGTGGAGCAATCATGCTTGATCCTTCAACAGGGGAGATTGTCTCCGTCGGTGGTGGTCGCAATTATAAACACGGATATACGCATGGTGCCTTGTTGCGTCGTCAGCCCGGTTCCACCATCAAACCGATTACTGTCTATTCTCCACTCATTGAGGAACATGGATACAACGAATATACTCAAGTCTCTGATGACCCTTATCACATCGGAGACTGGAAGCCGCAAAATGCCGATCAGACAACACACGGTAGTGTATATCTTAAAACTGCGGTTGCCCAATCGTATAATATTACGGCCGCCCGCTTACTTCATGAAGTCGTTGGTGAAGATAAAGCATATACGTATGGCTCAACAGCTGGCCTGACCTTAGACGAGAAAGATCGCTCACCCGCCGCCTTATCCCTCGGCGGTCTCACTTATGGCGTAACGACAAAAGAAATGGCTGAGGCTTACAGTGCGTTAGCCAATGGCGGAGAGAAGACAGAAGCTCACGCTATCCGTCAAATCGTAGATGCTGATGGGAATGAAATTCAACCGAAAACAGAGCGTAAAACGATTCAATGGATCAGTAAAAAATCGGCCTATTATATGACTCGTCTATTACAATACGCTGTCGATCATGGTACGGGTAATAATGCTAAATTAGCAGACGGCCGTGTTGCCGCAGGAAAAACGGGAACTACACAAAACAGCGATGTTGGTTGGTTTGTTGGCTATACACCTGAACTAGTGATGGCGGTCATGGTGTATCAAGAGGATCCTACACAACAATCAACACTTGCTGGGGGAACAATCCCTGCTCATATCTTTCAGAAGACCATGAGTCGCACCTTGGAAGGGGAGCCCATTCGCTCATTCCGAAACCCAGGGGTTCCTCTACCGCAACCTCCTTTTCAACTACAACAGGTACAAGATTTACAAGGCTCTTATACCCAGAGTTCACAATCTATCTCCTTAACATGGAGTGACCAAGGCAAACGAGTTGCATACGAGGTACAGCGTTCAATCCAAAATCAAGATTGGGAAACCCTTACTACCGTAGATAAGGGAAGTTATACTGATACTTTAAAGGATGCCGACCTCCCCACTCCTTCAGAAGATGAGGAAGAGTGGGCATACAGCTATCGCGTCATTGCTATCGACCAACAAAGTGGCAAGACATCCTCACCATCCAATCTATATCAAGTCACGTTAACAGCTCGCATCATCGACGATGAAACAAATGAGGAAGAGCCCCCTCCCACTGAGGGAGAAGGCTCTATCGATCCTGAACATGATTTATGATTCTATTTTTTGGATTCCACTATTCACATCAATCCATACAGTATAGAAATCAGCCCTTAAACCATAACATCATTCGCTGCCTCCTGGCGCGATCTCTAGGTTGCTATGCTTAACCGCGACGGCGATTTCTTGTGTTAGTGTAGCTATACGATTTGCCATTTCCGGAAACCGTTTCTCTTGCACCAGATCCATTTACACTCGTCGCTACTGAACGACGACCACTTTTACGTCCCCCTCTAGTCGAAGCCGTCCGTCTATTGCGGGGCGTAGTTGCTAGTTCATTCATTAATTCATTCATTAAATCTCTCATCTTCACACTACCCACCTCCTTTTTTTCTACTCACCATATGCTATGCGCTATTATGATTCTGGTAACAACCTTTGTATACTAAAGCGATAATTTCAACTTTTAACTATAAAAAAGCAGCGAAACGCGTTTACGTCTCACTGCTTTTTTATGAGCTGATCGTTAATAATAACATATTAACTAACTCTGGTCCCCATTGTAAAAAATAAGGAGCCAATACTGATTGATGTAACCATACCTGAACTTCGTCATGTGGTAGAACACTAAATAGATTAAGGCCAATCAATAGAATAAATACAGCTTGCAACGAGGCAAGCGCTAATCCACTCAATCCGTTGAGAGTAGAGAGCACTGGCAGCTGTGTCAACCGATTGATAGCGGAAGTTACCAACGATAACATCACTTTCATCATCACATATAAAAAGAAAAATGCGAGCAGATGGTACACCACGTCTTCAACAGGTATGAAACCGGACAACCCTTTACTGTCGATCGCTTGAGGGAGAGAAAATATCCGCTTGAGTATCGGGACGAAATCATCTTTGAAGGAGTATGCAAATAGAACAGCTATCATCATATTAATCATAGACGCAACCTGCAATACAAATCCCAGTCGATAGCCACGAAGCAAACGAATCCCAATAAAACATATAATCAAGCCATCGAGCACATTCATTAGAGTTCCTCATCCTCAATCAGATGTAATATCTCTTCATGTTCACGCTGTAATTTCATATATTCATCCGCTATATTTACAGCTGATAATACTGCAATTCGAGTTGTATCCAGCCGTTCATTCGATTGCGCGATCGTATGCATCTTTTCATCGACCAGTCGAGCCACTTCACGCATATATCCGGGACTCGCCTTACCCGTAAGTGAATAGGTACGATCATAAATTTCTACATGTAGTTTGTTTTTGCTCATCATCGATCCCCCATCCATGACACCCACAACCCATAACAAATAGGCTTGTTTCCTCTTATTATATAATGAGAGCATCGAAAAGCGAAAGAGCCACCATCTGTTTTAAAAGTTGAGGAGCCGTCTATTACTCCTCAACTTCGCCTCTTTATTGCCTGAGCTCTGCTCCCAGTGTTTCTGTTATATGTTGTACGATTTTCCCATGCATTTGATGAACCTCTTCGTCCGTCAGCGTCCGCTCTGGATGGCGATAAGTTAGCGCATATGCCACACTTTTTTTACCAGCACCAATTTGGTTACCCGCAAATACATCAAACAAGTTGACACGCTCCAACCACTCTCCACCAACACTTAAGATTGCTGTTTCAATCTGAGCTGAAGGGACATCTTCTCCTACAACCAATGCCAAGTCACGCGATACTGCTGGATGACGCTTTAGCGCTTCAAATTTAATCTGTGGGCCTGCCACTTGAAACAGTAAACTAAGATCAATTTGGCATATAACAGTATCTTCCAAGCCATGCTGATCTGCTACAAGAGGGTGTAATTGACCTATCAATCCAATCACCTCTCCAGCAAGTACCATCTGTGCTGTTCGACCTGGATGAAACCCTACTGGCTGTGCAGCCTGGTATTCAACCTCTTCGATACCCAAACGCATAAAGAGAGTATGGAGCACACCCTTGGCAACAAAAAAATCGATCGGAGGAGAGCTCATATTCCAGTTAGAAGGAATTAAATCCCCAGTCAACAAACCTGATAATTCCCACCGTTCATATGGTTGCTCTAATAAATCGTCCTTTTCATTAATGTACGTGCGGCCAATCTCAAATAACGATACCCGTTCATGTTGCCGCTTAATATTATACGAAGCCACCTCAATCAAGTGAGGCAACAGACTGGTGCGCAATACACTATGCTCCCGACTCATCGGCATCATCACGGGAATGGGTTTAGGTTGTTCCTTTCCTGTAATCGATGCCATCTCTTTCCCAGCTGTCTCTTTCGTCAATGAATAAGTTTTTACTTCATGCATCCCCATCGAACGAAGAGTTTGACGTATCACACGCCGCATCTGCTGGTCTTTCGTCAATCCCCCAGGAGATTGTTTTCCCCAAGGTAACGTGGTAGGAAGGCGATCGTATCCGTAAAGACGCGCCACTTCCTCGATCAAATCAACATCTAGTGTTACATCTTGACGACGTGAAGGTACCGTTACAAAGTATTGCTCCCCTTCCCGCTTAACATCAAAACGGAGCCGGTGAAAGATTTTTTCCACCTCTTCAGGATGAATTTGTACACCCAACAAAGTCGTTAAGCGCTCATGCTTTAGACTAATGGTCACATCTTCAATCCCGCCAACATGTTGCGAGGTCACAGAAGAACGTACACTCCCTCCTGCCAGTTCCACTAGTAATTGAACCGTTCGCTGTAGTGCTGGAATCACACGTTCAGGGTCAACACCCTTATCAAAGCGATTGCTCGCTTCAGTACGCAAACCTAATTTGCGCGAAGTTTGTCTTACCATGGTTGGGGTGAAGTAAGCTGATTCTACTAACACACGAGTCGTTTCCGCTGTTACTTCAGAGGAAGATCCCCCCATAATACCCGCCAACGCAAGCGGTTCATCTTGCCCATCAGCTATCACCAACATTTCCTCATCCAGGATGCGCTCTACTCCATCCAAAGTTTGTATTCTCTCTTCAGCAAACGCATGCCGCACCTTAATTTTTTGAGCATTAATACGATCATAATCAAACGCGTGTAGCGGTTGACCATACTCTAACATCACATAGTTTGTAATATCAACAACGTTATTCACTGGGCGAATCCCCATCGCCATCAACCGGTTTTGCATCCATTGTGGTGAGGGAGCAATCTTCACATCAACCACTTGGCCTGCATACAACGGACATTCTTCTTCCGCCTGTAAGTGGATCTCAATATGTTCCACCGCACCTATACCAGGCTGGAGTTCTTCCGCTTGTGGTATAGAAAGATCCCGTTCAAAGAGAGCCGCTACTTCATATGCCATTCCCCACATGGAAAGACAGTCAGAGCGATTAGGGGTAAGTCCTAGTTCCATTATCTGATCATCCAGTTCCAACACATCTGTAATCGGAGTTCCTACAGGCGCATCGCTCTCATTTAAAACGAGAATTCCTTCTTCCTTTCCCTTCGGTAAAAGTTTCTCTTCCAGTCCGATCTCTTTCGCCGAGCAGATCATCCCGCGAGACTCAACACCACGCAATTTAGAACGCTTAATCTTCATACCACCAGGAAGGCGTGCCCCTTCTATTGCAACAGGCACCCACTGCCCTTCTGCCACGTTGGGAGCGCCACACACAATTTGTCGATCTTCCTCTTCGCCTATATCTACGAAACAAATTCGTAATTTATCTGCATCAGGATGAGCCTTTACAGAAACAACCCGTCCTAATAAGACTTTTGAAACTCCTTTATTGCGCGATTCTACTCCCTCTACCTCAATTCCGCCAAAGGTACATTTATCAGCAATCTTATCTACCGCTATATCCTGTACAGACACCACTTCTTGTAACCATCGGGTTGATATTTTCATCTAACTCACTCCTTATACTGACCGGAATTGACGTAAAAATTGAAGATCATTGGTATAGAAATGCCGAATGTCGTCCACTCCATATTTCAGCATTGCCACTCGCTCCACTCCAATACCGAAAGCAAATCCTGTATAACGCTTCTCATCATAACCACTACTTCTCAACACATGGGGGTGAACCATTCCTGCTCCCAAAATCTCAATCCATCCTGTCTCTTTACAGATTCGGCATCCTCCACCATTACACTTCATACAGCGGATGTCTACTTCTACACTGGGCTCCGTGAAGGGGAAATAACTGGGACGCAATCGAATGGATTGTTCTTCGCCGAACATCTGCTTTACAAAAGCAAGTAAGGTACCTTTTAACTCTGTCATCGATACACCCCGATCCACTACCAATCCCTCAATTTGCATAAATTGATGAGAATGGGTAGCATCATCATCGTCTCGACGATACACGGTACCTGGACAGATGATACGAATCGGCACATGACCTTCTTTCTTACGCATCGTACGAATTTGCACTGGCGATGTCTGAGTACGAAGCAATAAATCCTCTGTCAAATAAAATGTATCTTGCATATCGCGAGCTGGATGGTCTTTCGGTACGTTGAGAGCTTCAAAGTTATAGTAATCTTGTTCCACTTCAGGTCCTTCAGCTACCGCAAAGCCCATTCCGATAAATATATCTTCTACTTGTTCGATCACTGCAGTTAAAGGGTGAATAGCCCCTAGAGGGCGAGGAACACCTGGCAATGTAACATCTACCTTCTCCTCCTGCAAACGTTGTTGCATCGCTTGTTTTTCCAATTCTTTCTCTTTCGTCTCTATAGCTGCCTCTACTTCTTGCCGCAAACGATTGGCTAATTGCCCCACACGCGGTCTCTCTTCCGCGGACAAACTACCCATCCCACGCAATACTTGCGTAATCTCCCCCTTTTTTCCGAGTACCTTTACACGTAACTCTTTCACTTGCTCCAGATCCGAAGCTGTAGCGAGCTGTGACAATGTATTTTGCTTAATCTCTTCTAAGCGCTCTTGCATCACACATACACCCCTTTCTATATACACAAAAAAATCCCTCATCCGATAAAGGGACGAGAGACCGCGGTACCACCCTCATTGAACAGTGTGAGCGCATCCTAAACACGCTTATGTACATCACTATTCCTCTTCTACACGCAATAACGGGCGTACCCGGTACCTCCTACTCTCACACCTAACTAACGGTCATTTTAGAGGACTGCTCCAGAGCGAACTTCAATCATTCATCATCATGAAGAGTGTTTCCAGTCGTGACACTCTCTCCCTGGCAAGGATGAATCATTTACTCTTCTCTTTCTTAGCATTTACCCTTGAAAATTCAACTTTTATTATAGCAAGCTCCCTCTTTGCTTGCAAGTGCGAGACTAACCTTGCTGTCGTCTCACCCAATCATACAATAAGATTGCCGCTGAAACAGACACATTGAGAGACTCGACAGGAGCTTGCATTGGAATTTTCACTTTCAAATCGCACAGTGTTTGTAAAGAGGGGTCTACTCCACTTCCTTCATTCCCAAATAAAAATGCCACCCGATCAGGATAGGAAGCTGAATAACAATCTATCGCCCCTTCAAGCGCCGTACCCACCACTAAAATTCCTCGCTGTTGTAAGTCTGAAATCCCCTCATATAAATCTACATGCCGTGTGCGTAGACGGAAAAGAGAGCCCATTGCCGCCCGCACTACCTTGCTATTGTATAAATCTACTGTTCCCTCACCAATCCATACTTCCGCTACCCCTGCTGCTTCCGCTGTTCGCAGAAGTGTTCCCATATTCCCAGGATCTTGAATCTCATCTAATAATAGTAGCGGCCCGACGCCTTTATCGTCATCAATGCTCTCTATCTCAGCTGGAAACGAAACCTCTGCTGCTATTCCTTGTGGGGAATAGGTTTCCATCAATTGATGAAACAACCCACTCTCCAATGCATAGACAAGTTGATCATCCTCTTGATTAAAGTAGACCTCCACTTGCTGCCATGCTTTTTCATTTTCATCATCTATGATTACAGCGTTAACTTGCCAACCCGCTTGCATCGCCTCCTGAAGCAAATGCTCTCCCTCAATCAAGAGGGCGCGGTATTTTTTCCGTCCTTTACTCGTCTTTAGTTTCGACCAGCGCTTAAACTTATCATTGTGAGTGGAGCCGATTGCTTGTATCCGCATCGTTTAAGCCTTCTCCTCTAATTTTTTCAGATCATTGTTGTGCCCAATGACAACCAACATATCTCCTAAGCGAATCGTATCATCCGCCAATGGCGCGATATTAAAGCCCTTTCCACTTCTAATCGCCATCACGTTACAACCAAAGCGCGCACGAATATCTAGTTCTTGTAATGTTTTCCCCGCAAAAAACTCATTTGCACGGATCTCCACAATACTATAATCGTCCGCTAGTTCAATATAATCTAAGATATTGGGGGAGATTAGATGATGGACAACCCGTACACCCATATCTCTCTCAGGATAAACGACTTTATCTGCTCCAATTTTATAAAGCACTTTACCGTGAAGATCATTTCGTGCCTTCACCACGACGTTACTCACACCACTTTCTTTCATCAATAGGGTGGTCATAATACTAGATTGGATATCTTCCCCAATAGCAACCACCACCACATCAAAATTTCGCAGTCCCAGTGCTTTTAGCGCTGATTCATCGGTCGAATTTGCCTCGACCGCATGCGTCACAATTTGAGCATACTCCTGAACACGCTCAGGATCACGATCAATCGCTAGCACTTCGTATCCCATATCATGGAGGGTTTTCGCTACACTACCTCCAAATCTCCCCAAACCGACTACAGCAAATTGTTTACTCATACCCTTCCCCCTTGTCCTCACAAGAAATCGTGGACTCATTATAACATAATCGACCATCAACGGATAAGTCAGCCTCCGTTGGTCACAATAACACATGACAGGAGGTGGTGCGAGATGAATTTCGATGTGCGAGGCGCTGTCATCTACAACATCCATGAAATGGATAAAGAAGAGCTCTCTGGCATGATACAAGATTCCATCAAAGAGGGAGACGAAAAGCTACTCCCTGGGCTTGGAGTCGTATTTGAATTAGTGTGGAAAAATAGCGATGAAGAAGAAAAACAGCAACTAGTTAACGTTTTACATCAAGCGATGCCTGAAAACGCAAAAGCCCCCTTATAACCTACAAAAAGAGACCTCCACCCTTGTTGGGTGAAGGTCTCTTTTTGTAGATTCTATCATAAGCTATTGCTCCAAAATCTGTTTCACTGCTTGCTCATCCAGCTTACGAATAACAGCTGTCAATAATGCGACCACTTGCTCAATGTCATCCTTTAATACCATAGCGGTGTGACCATGAATATAACGAGTGGGTACAGAGATCGAAATCGTAGGCACACCACTGTTATTCAAATGAATGTAGCTAGCATCCGTTGCACCACCATTCATCCATTCATACTGCACAGGGATACCCGCTTCTTCCGCTGTTTGTTGCACAAAGCGCAATAAACCTCGATGAACTACATGGCCCCCATCAACCAACACCAGTGCCGGACCTTCCCCCACTTTGATTGGAGCATCGTCCGCTTTTACACCTGGAGTATCACCGGCAATGCCCACATCGACAGCAAAAGCAATATCTGGTTGAATAGCGGCTGCTGATGTACGAGCACCTCGACACCCTACTTCTTCTTGCACTGTGCCTACTGAATAGAGTGCATTAGGGAGAGCTTCATTCTGTAATTGACGCATCACTTCTACTGCTACAGCACATCCGATGCGGTTATCAAAAGCTTTACCGAGCCACATGTCAGTTCCATTCATTTCTGTAAAAGGAGAGTATGGCACGACTGTATCCCCTTGACGTACGCCCATCTCCTCTGCGTGCTCACGATCTTTTGCCCCGATATCAATAAAGAGCTCGCTCATCTGAAATGATTTTTTGCGCTGTTCCGCTGTCATAATATGTGGTGGAACCGAACCGATCACACCTAGGATAATGCCTTTATCCGTCATCACTTCCACACGCTGTGACAACATCATGTGGGTCACCCAACCACCCAGAGTTTCAAACTTAAGAAATCCTTCATCCGTAATGCGAGTTACCATAAAACCGATTTCGTCGAGATGTCCTGCTATCATAACCCGCGGGCCTTTACTTCCTTTACGAGCAATCAGACTTCCCAGACCATCACTTGTCAACTCATCTGCATATGGCTTCACCCATTTTTCCATAACCTTACGCACAGGTGCTTCGTTTCCAGATGGACCGGGAGTTTCGGTCAATTCACGCATAAGTTCTTTCAATGTTTCTCTCTCATTTCCCATTATGTATTTCTCCTTTTATCGACTTGACACTCATCTTTATTCTAACACAAAAACAAGCCTCAAAAAGAGAGGCTTGAATCTTTTAGTAACAAGGGTTACAAGGCCCATAGCCACCGTATCCATAACCACCAAACCAAGATGAGAAGCCCCACCAACAAATACATAGTACAAATAAGATGATCAATATAATGATGATCAGCCAAATACAACCCGATCCATAACCACCAAAGCAGCTACTAAGACTTGCATCACTCATCCCGCACTCCTCCTTCATTTCGGCTGCCTCTCTATAAACTACGTTCTTTATCATCACTTGGTATAGTCGATATTGCCTCTATAAATCGCCTAACTTACGCATAGATCCACTTTTTACTCTCTTGTTTGTTTACGATACAATAATGAGAGGAACAAAAAGATTAAAAGGAGAATTTACGATGAGCATTGCGCGAGCACTAACCATAGCAGGATCAGATAGCGGCGGCGGCGCTGGAATACAAGCTGATTTAAAAACATTTCAAGAGCTCGATGTATTCGGTATGAGTGCGATCACTGCTGTTACGGCGCAAAACACGGAAACAGTAACTGAGATTTATGAGCTCCCGCCCAAGATGGTGCAAGCACAAATCGAAGCGGTTGCCAGTGATATTGGCATTGATGCTGTAAAAACTGGAATGATCGCTAATAGTCGAATCATTGAAGCAGTTGCCGGAGAGATTATCCGCTTTCGCTTACCACGCGTTGTAGTAGACCCTGTCATGATCGCTAAAAGTGGTGATGCCCTACTTGCAGAAGAAGCTAAAGAAGCGTTGATTGACTTACTCATTCCACTCGCTACTTTAATCACCCCTAATATCCCGGAAGCTGAGGCACTCACAGGCCGCAAAATTAAACACTGGGAAGAGGTAAAAGAGGCTGCTCATGCTTTGTACGACTTGGGAGCGGGTGCCGTACTCATCAAGGGTGGGCATTGGCAGGGAGAACTTGCTACTGATCTCTTATTTGATGGGAAAAAGTTTTATACTTTTACACAAAAACGTTATACCACGATCCATACACACGGAACGGGTTGTACATTATCTGCCGCCATCACCGCACAGTTGGCCCGCAAACAAAGCTTATCTGCAGCCGTTCAGCTGGGGAAAGACTTTATTACAGCTGCAATCTCTTCACCCATAAATATCGGGAAAGGACACGGCCCTACAAATCACTGGGCGTATCAACAACGAAAGGAGGAAGTGTAACTTGACTAAAAGTAATATACTACCCTCTCAACTACATACTTATCTCGTTATGGGAAGCCAAGATTGTCAGCACGCTTCCCCGCTCACTGTGTTAGAAGAAGCGATTCACGGCGGTATCACCTGCTTTCAGTTTCGAGAAAAAGGCTCCCTTCTACCGATGAAAGAGATCGTCGAGTTAGGAACAAAATTAAGAATGCTCTGTAGCCACCATCACATCCCTTTCTTTGTGAATGATCGTATCGACTTAGCACTTACTTTAGAGGCAGATGGCGTGCATGTAGGGCAAACTGATCTCCCTGCAGCAGCCGTACGTCAATTAATAGGATCAAAGCTCATCATGGGGGTCTCTGTCTCAACCCCGGCAGAGGCAGAACAAGCTCAGTTAGATGGTGCTGATTATCTTGGCATCGGTCCGATGTACACTACCTTTTCTAAACAGGATGCAAGAGAACCCCTTGGACCGGATGCCATTCCTAACATACTCGCCACCCTGGACCAACCCCTTCCCACAGTAGGGATTGGTGGTATCACCGTAGAGAATGCGGCAAACGTACGTCGTTATGCCGACGGAGTAGCAGTCATCTCTGCCATCACCGCTTCCCAGAACCCTCGCAGAGCAGCCACCCACCTTAACAAAAGTTGATCATTTTATCGATGGCATAATACATCTTTTAAAGGATATACTACAATTTGTTAAGGAAAACCCTTAACACACATCCTTTCATTCGAGGGGGCCACTTTTGTGCAGACACAAAACCAAGCTCAGCAGATTCAACAAGCTATGCAAGCCGCTCAACAAGCTCATCAGGCCGTTCAACAAGCACAGGGCAGTATGAATCCGCAACAATTGCAACAAGCTCAGCAACAACTACAACAGGCGCAACAGCAAATCCAACAAGCTCAAAACCTTGCTAACGTCCAAGCTAATGCACAGCAAAAAAACCAGCTCCAACAGGCGCAACATCAGCTCCAACAAGCTCAACAAGAAATCGGACAAGCACAAAATTTGGCCTATTAAAAAGAAGGGGAGAAGTCCCCTTCTTTTTAATAGGCCATTTCTATATGGATCACGGAATACAAGAAACATATATCCCATCCTCTCCCTCAGTTCAGTTACTCATATCGAGTGTGAACTTTTAAAAGGGTTCACGAAAGGGGTGGAGAATACACTCATGAGGGGGTGTACATATGGCAGATGTAACGATTAAGGTAGCCGATCGAGGACCTTTGTTAGTAAAAGGGGAGGTTGAGTTGATCGATGCCGATGGGAATGCATTTACAACAAAAAAAGTATTTGCGCTGTGTCGCTGTGGTCTTTCGCAAAAGAAGCCGTTTTGTGATGGGGCGCACGCAGGGGAATTTGAAGATTGCGCACGTGCGAACAGCATGCTGTAATGTAAAATAATCTCCAAACTGCTACCGTATTCCGTACCTACTTAGCTCAAAACTAAAATCCAAGTACACCTTGCACTTATATGTTCAAAAAATCTCCTACTCTTTTGAGGAAAGGGGATTTTTTGAATCTAGCACGAAGTCTTTGTGTTACAGCTTCGCTATAAAACGATCCACTAATACTTGCCATGCCTCTGGTTGATCATAGTGAATCACGTGTCCTGCATGAGGTACTTCAATATATGTACCATTTAATCGATCAGCCATCCTGATTAGCTCTTCCTTTGCTACATGACTCTCTTCGCCACCTACAACGAGGGTTGGACATTCGATATGATCTAGCTCATCCCAGTACTCCCTGTTTTCATATCCGGCAATCGTTTGAATGATATGCTCAAACTGAACCATAGGACGATAACCATCGCTTTTTTTCACTAATAATTCCATAAAATTATTTGCTGAACTAGCATGATAAGCCCCAAAAAACTCATGCGCCGCTTTCAAGTCCGGAAAGGGAATAGGCCAACTATCTAACCATTCTCTCCACTCTGCTTGTTTTTCTCCTTGTACCACTGACATATCCTCTATAATAAGACCTGATACTAAATCAGGACGGCGGGCAGCAACCCCCCAAGCATACAATGCACCCAGAGAGTGTCCGATGAGAACAGTAGGCTTCATTTTTAAATTTTCGATAACAGTAATAATATCATTTATATATTGATCGCGTGAATAATCATCCTCAACCTTTTCACTTAAGCCATGACCTCGTTGATCAAAAGCCACCACCCGATATTGTGTAGATTGCCATTGGTTCCTCTCAAACCACCCTGCAGCTCGTCCCATTAAACCATGCAATAGTAGAACATTTGGACCCTTCCCCTGCTTCTCTAGATAATGTAGCTGAATATTATTAACATGAATATAGTGGTGATCCATAACTTCCCCCTAAATATAGATATGTATATCAATATTAATGTAACTATAGAGATTTCATATAAAAATATCACGATATGGAATACCATGTCAATAAAGAATATAGATATTTTTCACTTTTACGTTATCATGACCAAACCAGCAGTAAGTGGGCTCCATTTTGACTTAAGAGCCCCGCAGCGTAAATAAGAGAAGCGATGATCAGAACCTTAACGTGTAATTGACCGGACGGTAGAGAGCACACCCATTACTCATATACACGCTCTCCTCTCGTATTCTCTAGTAGTAAACTTCCTTCTGTCTGCATTCTCGAAAAACAACTCGCTCCATATCCCGCAGAAACGAGCAACATCATTCCTGCTGCAATATAGATCCACTCCACCCCTATATAAGTAATAACAGAGGTAATGATCAACATCGAAAATAAGAAAATAACCTGCACCATGCTAGAACGAGCTGCCATCACTTTCGTTAAGGCTTCCGCATCTGTGCTATTTTGTATCATCGTTTCCTGAGCAAGATCCCGCATTTGATAGGCAGGACCCATCAAAAAAACGAGGACTAACGCTAACCATGGCTGTGATGTCAAGCCATAAATCAATGTAAGCAATCCAAAGCTAGCTGCACCTAACACCATATAGATCCAAATCTTCTTTTCCATGCGTGTAGCAAACCGATAGACTAACCAACCACCTGCAAATGTACCCAGATAGTATATTCCGTTAATATACCCCCACCACGCTTCTCCTTCCTGTAGAACTTGTTCTGTATACGCAAAGGTGACAGGAGCAATCCAAATCGTTCCTGCCCAGGCTTCCCACCCATCCATTATAATCAGAGTGCGTAAGAAAGGCTGCTTCCAAATCACACGCCAGCCACTTGCCAGCCGTTTGCTCCACCTTTCCTTCATCTCACTCCCCTTCCGTTCTCTCCTCCCTACTGGCAACAAGAATAACATCAACATAGCGATGATCGTAAGAACTACTGTCACAAGCAATGCCACGTTGATTCCAAGCAGAGCTACAAAAACCCCTCCCAACGCCCATCCTGCAAATAAAAACATATGATCAATCGTACTCAGTATACTGTTCGCTCGTACTCGTCGTTTCTTCACTACCAAGAGTCGTACATAGGTACTTTTTAATGGATGGATCCATCCATTAAAAAAAGAGATTATCGCAATCAAGATAAATAAGATGACAATAAAGTCCATGGAATCTTCCTTGTTTTCAAACTGAACGAGCACCCATATCAACATTGCAATGACGAGTTGTACAGCTTGCGCCCATCCCAATAAAGAGCGCGTTCTAAGTCGATCTACAAACAACGGTAAACACGTATTGCTAACAATACGCGCGCTCACAGACACAATAAAAATTGCCACTGCCGCTGAAGCGGATACCTGATACAGGCGCGTCACGACTGCCATTGTATAAAAGATATAAGCTAAGTTTGTCATACAAACTGTGAGAACCAACGCCGTAAACGAACGTTCTCCCCGCATCATAAGCGCTCTCCCTCCACTTCTTCCATTCTCTTGCTCATTCTATCCAACTATAGAAATGAAGACATGCGCATATAGGATGAATGCTTCCTCCTCCTTTAGATGGAGAAAAAGATATTCTCACACAAAAAAGAAGCACCCATTGTGCTTCTTCCTATAGAAACGATCCCTGGAGTTTCTCTACACTTTTGCCCGTTGTAATCGCAGTGCATTAAGCACAACGGAAACAGAACTTAACGCCATCGCCGCTCCGGCAACCCACGGAGCTAAGAAACCCATAGCTGCGATAGGAATGCCAAGCGTATTGTAACCCAACGCCCACCCCAGATTTTGCTTTATGTTGATCATAGTTTTGCGGCTCATTGTTATCGCATCAGCAATACGTGTCAGATCTCCTCTCATCAAGGTTACATCAGCCGCCTCCATCGCCACATCCGTTCCTGTGCCGATCGCCATCCCAGTATGAGCAACTGCTAAGGCAGGAGCATCATTTATGCCATCTCCTACCATCGCTACCTTCTTCCCTGCTGATTGCAGCTTTTTCACTTCTTCTGCCTTATCAGTAGGTAATACCTCTGCCCGTACATGTTGAATGCCAACTTGATGCGCGATCGCTTGTGCAGTGCGCTCGTTATCCCCCGTGATCATCATCACCGTTAGCCCCATTTGTTGAAGGCGAGCAATAGCAGTCCGCGAACTTTCCTTTACCGTATCTGCTACAGCAACCATACCCGCATATTTACCCTCAATCGCTACTAACATTACAGTTTTCCCTTGCTCTTCCAGTACCGCCATCTCTTCATATCCTGCTTTTGCATTCACACCACGCTGCTCCATCAATCTGCGCGTTCCAATCAACACTTCTTTTGTTGCGACTACCGCTTTAATTCCAAACCCTGGAATCGCTTCAAACATGGAGCTTTTCTCTAGCTCAACTCCTCGCTCTTGAATCCCCCCCACTATCGCTTCTGCGAGCGGATGCTCAGAGTTTTTTTCTGCGCTCCCTACGGTTCGCAAAAAGTGACTTTCATCGTCAATGGCTATGATGTCCGTAAGCTCTGGCTCTCCTTTTGTTACAGTTCCCGTCTTATCTAATACGACCGTATCCACCTCATGCGTTTGCTCTAGATGCTCGCCGCCTTTAAATAATATGCCAAGTTCAGCCGCTCGTCCCGAGCCTGCCATGATTGAGGTAGGTGTAGCTAATCCCAAGGCACAAGGGCATGCAATTACCAATACAGCGATCGCTTTTTCTAACGCCTCTGCAAACTGATTAGGGGTAATTATGAAAAACCATACAAAAAATGTAGCTAGTGCTATCGCAACCACGACTGGAACAAAGACTCCAGAAATCACGTCTGCCACTCGCTGGATCGGGGCTTTTGAACCTTGCGCTTCTCGCACCACTTTAATGATGTGTGCCAACGCTGTATCCTTACCCACTTTTGTTGCTTTAACTTCCAACACGCCATTCCTATTTATCGTCGCACCGATCACCATATCCCCTGGCTTCTTCTCGACAGGAAGACTCTCCCCCGTTAGCATCGACTCGTCTATCGAAGAAACACCTTCCAACACTTCTCCATCTACGGGTACTTTTTCACCCGGGCGTATACGAAGAACATCCCCAACAAGCACGTCATCTATGGATATCGTAAGTTCTTCTTTATTACGAATCACAACTGCTGTTTTTGCCTGCAACCCCATTAAAGAGGTAATCGCTTCTGATGTCCTGCCCTTTGCCAGCGATTCAAACAGTTTACCCATTATCACAAGCGTAATTAAAACAGCACTCGTCTCAAAATACAAGGATGGGATCTCATGATGAATCCCACCTTCAAGAAACCATTTGATGGTGAGATAACCACTATATAAATAAGCCGCCGATGTACCCAATGCGATGAGCACATCCATATTCGCACTCTTATTACGCAACGCCTTATAGGCACCTACGTAAAACTGCTTGCCAATATAAAATTGAACTGGCGTTGCTAAGAGGAGCTGAAACCATGGATTCATCACCAAATCAGGAATATATATCGATGAAGTAAAGGAAAAGTGGGCGACCATCCCCCATAAAAGTGGGAGAGAAAGGAGTGCAGAGAAAAGAAGCTTGCGCTTCTGTCTTTCCAATTCCTCATCACGATGGTCTCCTTCCTTCTCCTCCGCGCGTACTTTCGCCCCATAACCTAATTTTTCAACTTTCTTCTCCACCTCTACCGGTGATACTTCTCCTGGAGCATACTCCACACGAGCACTTTCCAGAGCAAAATTAACGGTAGCAGAGGATACTCCTTCTATGTTACGAAGTCCCTTCTCAATTCGATTGGCACATGCAGCACACGTCATACCTGAAATTGAGAAATCTGCCACTTCGTTCACTGTATCATAACCCAACTGCCTTACTTTCTCTTCTAACTGAGAACGATCTACCTCATTCGGATCGTAATCGAGAGTTGCCTGCTCAAGTGTAAAATTTACACTGGCACCTGCCACCCCCTTCACTTTACTCAAACCTTTCTCGATCCGATTGGCACAAGCGGCACATGTCATTCCCGTTATATCTAAAGTCACCTGCTTCAAATTGCTTTTATTTTCCCCATCATTCTTCCTCCTTCAAGTTGCGAAATCGGTTGCCAACGGATGTTTATTCTCCTCATCAGATAGAAATGGTTTTGTTATCAACCCATCTGCCGCTCTATTAACATTTATATTTCGTATTCCCTTTTTTCTCTTAATCACAACGTTGTCATTTACGTAGTTAACGCCATTCACCCTCTACTTTGGGTACCTCTCTACTCTAAAGGAAACTAGCGATATGAACGTAGCAATCATATGGTCATTTTATACCCCTTAGTTTGCCTCGTTTAGGTTACTATTACTATGGTATAGTGTGAAAGAAAAATGCAAGCCGCACCGAAAAAAGACGGTAGGGGAATGAAGCAAAGGATTGCCTACGAGGAGGCTTTATATGAATTATGTACATCATCTACATACATGGATAGAAGAGGACCCATGGATGATGGGAATACTAGAAGTAGCAGCGACACAGCAGTTACCTGATTGGTGGATTTGTGCGGGTTTTATCAGATCAAAAATATGGGATAAGATTCATGGCTTTACCAAACGAACCCCCTTACCTGACATTGATCTCATCTATTTTTCTCATCGTCCGGAAGAGAGTCACGAGAAAAAAATAGAACATACTTTACACCTACTCCGCCCTGATGTTCCATGGTCAGTCAAAAACCAAGCTCGCATGCATCATATTAATCACATTCCACCTTATCGTTCAGCGAGCGATGGGATCGCTCACTTTCCGGAGACAGCAACTGCGCTAGGAGTTCGTCTTTGTAAGGATGGAAAGCTCCACTTTGTTTACCCCTACGGCTTAAAAGATGCTTTTCAGTTGCGAGTATGTCCTACACCCTATGTTCGCACAAACCCTTCTATGATCGCTGTCTATACAAAGCGCGTTAAGCAAAAAGATTGGCGCTCCACGTGGCCGCTCCTCCAAGTTGACCTTCCTGCCTCGCTTTAACTCACTCGTTTTTGCTTAAGCTAAAACACCGGGATATTAGATGGAGTTTGGACTTCATCTGATTGAAAAAACCACTAATAGATGTGGGGGTAACCCATTCGGACAAGATAAAAGCCCCATCTGTTACAATGAACAGATGGGGCTTCCTTCTTTTTTATGCATTTACTTTCGCTTTTGCTAGGTTAGCCAACTCGGCAAATGCTTTTTCGTCATTGATCGCGAGATCAGCCAGCATTTTACGGTTAATATCAATACCTGCTTGCTTCAAGCCGAACATCAACTTACTATAAGACATACCGTTCATACGTGCTGCCGCGTTAATCCGTGTAATCCAGAGCTTGCGGAAATTCCGCTTTTTCTGCCGACGATCACGGTATGCAAACATTAAGGATTTCATTACTTGTTGTTTCGCCGTTTTGAAAAGCGTATGCTTAGAACCATAATAACCACGGGCTAGCTTTAACACTTTTTTACGACGACGGCGAGTAACAACTCCGCCTTTCACTCGTGCCATGTTCAAAACCTCCTAGGTGCTTCTATTATTTCATGTAAGTGATTTGCTGTGCGATACGCTTGGTATCCCCTTTGCTCAAAAGAGCACTCTTGCGCAGTTTACGCTTTGCACTTTTTGGCTTATTGATCTGCATATGGTTCATGAATGCATGAGACCGCTTGATCTTACCAGTTCCTGTCTTTTTGAAGCGCTTAGCCACACTACGACGTGTCTTCATTTTTGGCATGATTGATTACCTCCTCACTTAGTCTGTCGACTTAGGACCTAAAATCATGATCATATGGCGACCTTCCAACTTCGGATGACGCTCTACATCACCAAGTTCTTTCATATCGTCAGCGATGCGTTTCATGATTGTGCGACCTAAATCTTGGTGAGTAATTTCCCGACCGCGGAAACGAATGGTCAATTTCACTTTATCGCCATTTTGTAAAAACTTCTTCACATTCCGCAGTTTCGTTTGCAAATCGTGTTCCTCAATCGAAGGACTAAAGCGAATCTCTTTGACCTGAATAATCTTTTGATTCTTTTTAGCCTCTTTTTCACGCTTGCTCTGCTCATAACGATACTTGCCATAATCCATAATACGACAAACGGGCGGCTTCGCCTGTGGTGCTACTGCTACCAAATCAAGCTCGGCCTCTTGAGCCATGCGCAACGCTTCCTTGGTTGGGATGATTCCAACTTGTTGACCGTCTTCACCGACAACACGCACCTCACGGGAGCGAATGGAATCATTTACCTGATGATCCTTGCTAATAACTTGCCACCTCCGAAAGAGATATTCAGAAATCCCCGCTCACCTGTTATATCCATTAAAAAAGTGCGGAGCGTACATACGCCCGCACTTGTTCTTCCGTACCATCCCAAGAACCCGTCAACTGCTTTATCAGCGTCAAGCGGGTGAGAAGCGGGGCGCTTCTGCTTGTTACTTTCTGTATTCTATCATGCCTCATTGCCTAGCGTCAAGTACAGACAACCCTATCTCCTGTCTTACTTGCGCTCCGCTATCGCCGTTTCAATCTCTTGGATCACATCATCTATGGCGACAGCACCCACATCCCCTTCGGAACGTTTACGCACTGCCACTTGTCCGTTTTCCGCTTCTTTCGCTCCTACCACCAACATATATGGGATCTTAGCCAGCTGGGCTTCTCGGATTTTGTAACCGATCTTCTCATTGCGTTCATCTAATTGAGCGCGAATACCTGCCTGCTGTAAGCGCGCAACCACTTCTTGCCCGTACTCTAACTGTGCTTCTGAAATAATCAACACTTTCGCTTGTACAGGAGCAAGCCATACCGGAAATGCCCCTGCGTAATGTTCAATCAAAACTGCGATAAAGCGATCTAACGAGCCAAAAACAGCACGGTGAATAACGACAGGACGTTCCTTCTCGTTCTGTTCATCAATATAACTGAGCTCAAACTTCTCCGGCATTTGGAAGTCTACCTGAATGGTTGCACACTGGTGACTACGTCCCAATGCATCACGAATGTGAAAGTCAATCTTAGGACCATAAAAAGCCCCGTCCCCTTCGTTAACCCGATACTGCGCGCCCGAACGGTCTAATACATTTTGCAAAGCAGTTTCTGCCTGCTCCCATAGATGGTCCTCACCCATGGAGTCCTCCGGACGGGTAGAAAGTTCCATCGAATACGGAAATCCAAAGACAGAATACATTTGATCAACCAACTCTAATACCTTTTGTACTTCAACTTCGATCTGGTTAGGACGAACAAAGATATGTGCATCATCTTGAGTAAAAGTACGCACACGAAACATTCCATTTAATGCCCCAGAGAGCTCATGTCGATGCACTTGTCCAAATTCAGCGATCCGCATCGGCAACTCACGATACGAACGCAGCTCATTTTTAAAGATGAGCATATGACCAGGACAGTTCATCGGTTTTAGGGCATACACCGTGTCATCTACATCGGTGAAGTACATATTTTCACGATAGTGATCCCAGTGACCCGACTGTTGCCACAAGCGTTGATTCATCATCAATGGGGTTTTCACTTCTTCATAGCCCATCGGGGCAATCATTTCCCGCTCTAAACCCTGCAATTCATTCCACAGTGTCATGCCATTAGGAAGGAAAAACGGCATTCCAGGCGCTTCTTCTGAGAACATAAACAGCTTTAGTTCTTTCCCCAGTTTACGATGGTCCCGCTTCTTTGCTTCTTCAATCTGATATAGGTATGCTTCCAACTCAGACTGCTTTGGCCACACGGTTCCATAGATACGTTGTAACATCTGATTATCAGAATCGCCGCGCCAATACGCCCCTGCTACATGAAGTAATTTAAATGCTTTAATCTTACCGGTGGACGGCAAATGTGAGCCCCGGCATAAGTCGAAAAATTCACCTTGCTCATAGATACTAATCTCTTCGCCTTCTGGCAATTCCCGAATCAGCTCTAACTTTAGCGGATCACCCACTTCTTCGTAGATGCGCAACGCTTCTTCACGCGATACCACTTTTCGCCTAATCTGTAGGTTCTCTTTTACAATCTTCTTCATTTCCGCTTCAATCTTCGGCAAATCTTCTGGAGTCAAGTTTACCGATAAATCCACATCGTAATAAAATCCATTTTCAATAACTGGCCCAATCCCTAATTTCACGTCTGGATACAAACGCTTTAGCGCTTGCGCCATCAAGTGTGCGGTACTATGACGATACACTTCTAAACCCTCTTCATCCTCCAGGGTAACGATCTGCACTTCATCTTGATCTTGTACCACCTTATTTAGGTCGACTACTTCACCGTTTACTTTCCCAGCAACCGCTTTTTTAGCTAAACTCTTACTAATAGAGGTTGCCACCTCGATTACGGACACCGGGTCCGTATACTCTTTAACTGATCCATCAGGTAACTTTACTGCTACACTCATCATCTTCTCCCCTTTTTAGACAAAATAAAAACGCTCCGATCCCTGGAAAGGGACGAGCGTTGCCGTGGTTCCACCCTTGTTCGATCATCAAGAAAAACCTTGATCATCCTCAATCACCGATAACGGGGTGAACACCGTCAACTGATACTAACTTCGAAAAGTGTTCCCAGTTTCCGCTCGGAGGGGGTACTCATTTGTGCGAAAAGGAAAAGGGCTTCCAGCCACTGGCCCTCTTTCTCTGGTTCTTCCGCTAACGAACAAGCGTGTCCTCGTCATTGCATTAAAATATTGTATGTAGTATACCCACCATTATCCTATATGTCAAGCATCTCCTTTCAGATATAGGCTGGCGGTACAATCGGAACAGCCTTCGCAGACGACAATTCGCCCTTCAAAAATTTGTACCAAGGTACGGATCACATTCTCTTCAAGGTGACGCGAGTGTAAAATCACATGTGCCGGGGCCATCGTAAGCAGTGTACTTACCACCAAATCTTCGTGTGAGTGTACCTGTTCCATCAGATCGGAAGATGGGCTCCCCTCTACTTCTACTTGTACTGGTGAACCCTCACGATCCAAGAGACGAAAACGACGTTGTCCCACATGTAATACATGAACTAAAGGCATCTTTGATTCTTGGATCTGTACAAAGTACCGCAGTAATTGAATAAACTCTTTGTACTCCTGATCCAGCATATAATCTTCAATCGCCTTTTCTACCACCCGCTCTAGTGAACGCCGATACGACTTCATCCGAAAATGGAGAAAGCCATCCACCGCCACCTGCTGATGAGCAGCCAAGAAATGGGCTACGCCACGTGCAACACGATCTTCGTATGTGAGCCGTACCCCCTTCTCTTTCTGTTTACGCTCTCGCTCACGGAGCAATAGATGCACATGCGCTTCAATTTCATCTGTCTCCTCTGGATGAGCATATTGAAACTGCTTCTGAATCAATGAACGTATAATAGCATGAGCCTTATATGAGAGAATATAATCAGCAAGTGCTAGACCCAGACCATAGCGAAAGCGTAACTCACCCTTGTTATGCGTATGCAACTGACAGCGGAAGATCGTACGCTCATTCTCTTCATACATTTCATATGTACAAGGATATCCAAGTCGAACTAACTTATCTAATTGGAGCTGTAAAGAGTCTCTCATCTGCCCTACATCATCTAACCCATATGCCGCTGGTAACGTTATGCGATAAGCATTCATTCCCCGCCCTCTCCTTTGTCCAACCATTTACTCATATTATATGGGCGACTACTAGAGAGTATACGCCGATCAAGCTAGGAGAGAGAGGAAAAAGCGCGAACACTTCTTTTAGAAATAAGATAATACCGATTCAATCCAGCTCATTGCCCATGTCCCTTCAACGAACAAACCATCAAAGAGAAACCATACGCACATAAGAGAAGCCATCCACAAAGAAAGACGTCCTAATACACGGTCTCCCCATCCCCCTGTGGGAAAATGTAGACCGATGCGTCCAAATCCGATCCGAACGGACAGCGGCCACAAAAGTGGTACTCCCGCCGGGGTAAGCGAATCGGCTAACAAGTGCGAGGCATACCCTGCAACCATCGCTGGGACCAGAACCGGGGACGCCAAATATGTAATACCCGCTACGGCTGCCAATGCAAGTAGCGAGTGTGTAAATGAACGGTGTGGAACAAAAGCAACCGATAAGGCAAATAAACCCGCCAACAATACCCACAAGGGAGCTTGATAAAAAAGGGAGAACAGCATGATCGCCACACCGACAAAGGCAAGTGCGAACGAACGCCATGATTTGCGCACACCCTGAAAGAGAAATTTATTAACCACGGAACCCTCATCATCAATATCTGGCAAAATTGAAGCAAGCGTTGCCACTACCACAGTAAGCACAGTGGCTACCGCATCCCCATGTACCGAATCTAATCCTGCTACAGCGACGCCAGACATGACACCAAGACCCCAATGAGTTTTACCTGTCACCACTAAACCCTCCTTTCTATTACAAACGTTTGTTTGTTTTCACTCATCATATCATGCTAGCAGCCGTTTTTCATTATGACAATGCAATATGAGCTCTATCCCTTACAGTTGCCTCTTTAGCGAGCGCACCGTAACCGCTCTTAATCGCTCCTCATCTATATGAAAGCCAATGCCCGTACCACTAGGTACACGAATCTTTCCCTGACTTACTTTCACCTCAGGCTTTGTTACATCTTGTTCCCAATAACGTGTCGATGCTGATAGATCTCCGGGTATCGTAAAATTGGGGAGTGTTGCCAAAGCAAGATGTTGCGCACGTGAAACACCTGACTCGAGCATTCCGCCTACCCAGACAGGCACCTTGTGGCGTGCACATAGATTATGGATGCGAATCGCTTCAGCAATCCCTCCTACACGACCGATCTTGATACTCATCACCTGACAACTACCCAGTTCCAATGCGCGGCGAGCATCTTCAGCCGAGGTGATACTTTCATCCAAACAGATAGGAATACGCAGCTGCTTCGCCAAGGTGGCATGATCCACAATATCATCAGCAGCCAGCGGTTGTTCAATCATCGTTAGTTTATAAGGCTCCAACAAGCGAAGGTGATCCAGGTCTGCCAAAGTATAAGCAGAGTTGGCATCAGCAATTAACATTAACTGTGGAAATCTTTGTCGCAAACAATGAATAAGATCCACATCACGTCCTGGTTTAATCTTTACTTTTACGCGTTCATACCCTTGATCATGGTGAAGATAAGAAACTTCCTCCACGATCTGTGCCAGGGATGCCTTTAGCCCAACTGTGGCACCTGCTTTCACTTCACCCGGTTTCCCACCCATCAAAGATGAAAGAGCTACCCCTTGACGGCGAGCAAAAAGGTCCCAAACAGCTCCCTCAATGCCCGCTTTTGCCATCGGATTACGGCGGACAGGAGCAAATAGCTTACTCACCTCCCACACAGATGTGATGGTTACGCCTTGCAATAACGGAAGTAAAAAGTTGGTCATCACATGCCAAGCGGTGGTAATCGTCTCCTCTGTGTACCACGGAGAAGAAAAAGCAACGCATTCCCCCCATCCCTTCGTTCCCAGCTCATCTTCTAACTCCACTAAAATTAAGTTTCTTTCTTCCACAGTGGTCAAGCTGTTTACAAATGGGGTTTTCAGCCGCATGCAAATGTGATGGAGCGTAGCAGAGCAAACCCTCATCTTTTCTCCTCCTTTATTAGCCTTTCTACGAGAAGGTGTCGCATTATTTTATTAGACGCATTACGCGGAATCTCAGAAACAACACGCACCTCTTTAGGCACTTTATAGGAAGCTAACGAAGCGGCACAATGTCGCCGCAATTCCTCTTCCTCTACACTTGAGTACAGGCTGACAAAAGCGATTGGCACCTGTCCCCAATGTTTATCTGCTTGCGCTACTACGGCTACATCATGTACAGCCGGGTGTTGAGATATGATTGCTTCGATTTGTGCTGGGTAAATATTTTCTCCTCCAGAAATAATCAAATCCTTACGGCGGTCCAGCACATAGAGAAACCCTTCCTCATCCACTTTGCCAATATCACCCGTATAAAACCAACCTTCTTGAAACACTTCTCTATTTTTCTTTGGATGATTCCAATACCCTTTCATTACATTGGGGCCACGCACAGCAATCTCCCCGGCCTGTCCCACTGGCTGTTGCTCACCCTCTTTTACGATGCACAGCTCCGCTGGAAATAAGGGTTTACCCGCTGATCCCAGTTTTCTCATCATATCTTCAGGTGCTAAAGTTGCCATTTGTGATGCCGTTTCTGTCATCCCATATGTCTGGTATACAGGCAATTCTTTATCGCGACAACGCTCCAATAGATGAGTAGGTGCCGGGCCACCCCCTAACAACACACACCGCAGTGTATTCGGGCATGTTTTCCCATCCACATGATCCAGTAATTGCTGAATCATAGTACTTACCACAGAAATATGCGAGATTCGATCGTGACAGAGTGAGTGATGCACACGCTCCACATCAAAGGAAGGATGAAGAACAACCCCCATCCCATAGATCACACTGCGCATCAAAATCGAAAAGCCACTCATATGAAATAAAGGGACACAGACGAGCCATCGATCACTAGCATTGAGCCCCAGATTGAGAGCTGAACCAATCGCACTCCACCAATGATTTCCGTAGGTAAGCTGTACTCCCTTCGGGTCTCCAGTCGTCCCAGAGGTGTACATGATGGTAAATACTTCATCCAAACAGAAGTGATCCTTGATCGGCACATACCCCTCTTTTAATTGTGATAATTGAGAAAAAGAAGAGACGTGCAGTGCTGCTTCTTTACCCACTGCGATCGCTTGCGTGCTATATGTATCATCTGTGATCAAAAATGTAGCCTCCGCATCACGCACTTGAAACAAACATTCTGCTTTCGCAAGGCGAGTATTAAGAGGAATAACAACAGCACCTAAGTAAGCCAGTGCATGAATACATTCTACCGTCACTTCTTTATTTCCCATCAAGAGCGCCACTCGATCTCCTTCCGCAATTCCCCACGCCGCTAACTTTGCCGCAACCACACTAACTCGCTCATGCAATTGTTCAAAAGTTACATTCCTGCCTTCATCCGAAATCATGGCGATTCGGTCTGGTGTGGTATGCGCTCTCTTTTTTAACCAGTTAGGCAACATCTGCTCTGATAACATATGAGACTCCCCTTTCACTCCTATAAAAAAGTGATCAAAAACAGCTTAGCTCTCATCAGCCAGCTGTTTTTGATCATCATAATAGATCCATACTCACACTTGCTTCAACTTACGGAAAGCGAGGGAATTGACCGAAATCCGGCTTCCGCTTCTCTTTAAAGGCATTGCGACCTTCTTTTGCCTCTTCCGTGGTGTAATACAGAAGTGTCGCATCTCCGCCTAACTGTTGTAGGCCGGCTAACCCATCGGTGTCGGCATTGAAAGAAGCTTTGAGGAAGCGTAACGCTGTCGGCGACTTTTCCAAGATCTCTTCTGCCCACTGTACCGTCTCCTCTTCAAGCTTGTCCAGTGGTACTACCGTGTTGACTAATCCCATATCCAGTGCTTCCTGCGCACTGTATTGACGACAGAGGAACCATATTTCACGTGCCTTTTTGTGGCCGATAATACGAGCCAAGTAACCTGCCCCATAGCCAGCGTCAAAGCTACCTACTTTAGGTCCAGTCTGACCAAAGATCGCATTATCGGCGGCAATAGTTAGGTCACATACGATATGTAACACATGTCCTCCGCCAATAGCATATCCGGAAACCATCGCGATAACAGGCTTTGGAATAACACGAATAAGGCGTTGCAAATCCAATACATTGAGGCGCGGGATCTGATCATCGCCTACATATCCGCCATGACCACGGACGGATTGGTCCCCACCAGCACAAAATGCTTTGTCACCAGCTCCAGCTAATAAGATAACGCCAATATTAGAATCATCACGCGCATAAGAGAAGGCATCGATCAACTCATGAACCGTTCTTGGACGAAAAGAGTTGCGTACCTCTGGACGATTAATCGTCACTTTCGCAATACCGTTATATGTTTCATAAAGAATATCTTCATAGTTTCGTTCCGACTTCCATTCAATCATGGGTGGAACCTCCTTCTCTGTTTAGACTAGATTGTGAATTAAGATACTGCATTACTATTTTATCAAAAACCTGCGTTTGTTCCACATGAATTGCGTGACCAGCTTGTGAGATCTGCACCAGTTCAGCATATGGTAATTCCTTCTTCATTGCATCTGCTATCTGACAAAACTTATGATCCCACTCTCCCACCATGAGCAACACCGATATCGTTAAATTTTGTAACTTACTCCAGTATGAAGGTTGCGCCCCTGTTCCCATGCCACGTAAACTATTAGCTAAGCCGAGCGGGCGATGCTGCATACGTTCGGATCGAAGTCTGGCCCGAAGAGCAAGTGGCAGTTGTGTCTGGGTGCGGAAAAGCGGGATGTTTTCCCAATAAGATACGAATGAGTCCATCCCTTCTCGCTCAATTTGTTCCGCCAGACGATGATCTTGTTCTCTTCGTTTCTTTCGTTCCTCACACCGCTCCAACCCCGGCGAAGTGCTTTCTAAAAGAAGCGACTTCACGCGTTCTGGAAAAGTGAGGGCAAACGCAAGCGCCACTCGTCCTCCCATCGAGTATCCCAAGAGATGGGTATGATCGATCTGAAGACGATCCAGAATGCAGCAAAGATCTATAAGAACTTGCTCCATTGAGTAATGTGATATTTCAGCTGGTGTATCTGTTTTTCCATGCCCAGGAAAGTCTACCATCACAAGTTGATAATGCTTCTCCCAACTGGGGATGAACGAGGACCAGGTACGAGTAGAGCCCGTAAACCCATGTAACAACAACAGAGGTTCACCTTCTCCTCTTACTTCCACATAATAGTGAAATCCATTCACATCAATACGGATTTCCTCACCCCCTACCCTCATACTGACAAGCTTGCTCTACAGCTTCCCACATCTGACGATGTATGTTTGCGTTAAATGTTCGTTCCGTTCGGACTTCAATCACATTTAGACCCCCGGTTTGGATCGCTGTCTGAACTCGAGGTGTGAGCGCCTCCCCTTCTACAACTCGCTGAAAAGTTCCTTCATACATGCGAACCACGGCCTCATAATCTAAGCCGAGGGGAGTTCCAAACAAGGTTTCAAAGTGGGCTTCCTGCTTTGCTTGTGGGAGAAAGGAAAAAATCCCACCTCCATCGTTATTAACCACGACGATAGTGAGCGAAAGTGGATACAGTTTAGCAGCGATCAACCCGTTTAAATCATGATAGAAAGATAAGTCACCCACAACAAGCACAACCGCCTCTTCTCTCAACGCACTTACACCCAGAGCAGTAGAAACAAGCCCATCAATCCCATTAACTCCACGGTTAGCCATTACCTGTATCGGGCTGCCCCCACTGTGGAGAAAAGTGTCCAAATCGCGTATAGGCATACTATTACCTACAAACAGCGTTGCATCTGGTGGCAATGCCTCAATCACTTCATGCATGATTTTCCCTTCAAAGTGATGGTTGCTTCCTCCAAAATCAGAAACGACCATCCGTGCATCCCGATTGCGTCTCCCCCATTCCATCTCCCATTCTTCGTTTGCTCGTATAGCAGGTTGAGTAGTCAGTTGACTTACTAACTGCCCACAAAACGATACGGGATCTGTCCATATCACTTCCTGCACCAATAAGGTGGGGTCTCGCCAACCATTTCCGTCATCAACCATCCATGTCTCCACTTGAGGATGTACTTGCAAAAACTGTAACAACGGCTTAGAAACAGGCATTGCCCCGAAGCGAAGAACCAGTTGTGGTGACAAACGCTTATCTTTTAACCCGTGACGCAAAAAGGCATCATAACTATCTATTATCCATTCACTCGTCATGCCACCTCTACGCACCTGCGACAACGGATCAGCAAGCAGTGGATATCGCAAATACTCCGCCAAGTGGACCAGAGTTTGTGCTAACTCTCTATCCTCTTGAGGACCGCATATAATTAATCCACGTTCGATCTCCCGTAACCGCTTCAACAAAGGCTCCATTTGCACTAGCTCCATATGTTTACTTCCCGCCGTCACGGTTACATATGGATTGCCCTCACTTCTCCCTTCCCGCCACAATTCTGGGGCATCTAAACGCGGTATCAGTGGTTCTCGCAATGGAAAATTGAGATGAACCGGTGCTTGTGGCGTCACTGTAGCCGATGAAAACGAACGAGCTGCCACAGTGCGGGCATAACGCTTCATGGTTGGGGAAGCTTCAGGGAGGGCAACTTCTTGATACCACTTCACGAAAGATCCGTATAGTCCCTGCTGACGCATGGTTTGAGGCGCACCCACCTCACGTAATTCATGAGGACGGTCAGCAGTTAATACCAGTAAAGGTATACGGGAGTGCCACGCTTCTGCAATCGCTGGGTAATAATTAGCAGCTGCAGTACCAGAAGTACAGAGCAAGCCTACCGGCCTTTTCTCTGCTTTCGCCATTCCCAATGCAAAAAAGGCGGCTGAACGCTCATCTACATGCATCCATATCTGAATCTGAGGATGGGCGGCAAATAACATAGCAAGGGGAGTCGATCGAGAACCAGGACTAACCACCACATGCTTTAAGCCCAACCGTGCCCACTCATCTACAAATGCAGCCAAATAATACGTCAATTCATCTTGATGATTCACTCAGGCCGCACCCCCAGAGCAGACAGCATCGGGCGAAATTTTGTCTGCGTCTCGAGATATTCACACACAGGATTAGAATCACCCATGATACCTCCACCTGCAAACAGAGAGGCATAATTATCACGCAACAATCCCGATCGGATAGCAACGACAAACTCCCCATCCCCATACTGATCAATCCAACCAATCGGTGCAGCGTACCAACCACGATCCCATTTTTCCTCTTGGCGAATCACCTCAAGTGCACGAGCAGAAGGATGCCCCCCAAGCGCAGGTGTCGGATGCATTTGTGCTACAACATCTAGCAATGTTAGCTCTTTTTTGATCTGTCCAGAAACGGGAGTATACAAATGCTGGTAATCTCTTAGTTTCAGCAGAACAGGTGCCTCTGGAACATCGACCTCCCCACACATCGCAGTATATGCTTCCGTAATTTTACGAACCACTACCGCATGCTCTTCTCGGTTTTTCTGGTCATGAAGGAGCTCATCACCTAGGTATTTATCCTCAGACGGCGACTTTCCACGACGAGTAGTTCCCGCTAGACAGGTTGAGAGAAGTTCATCTTCCTTCTTTTTGACCAACCTTTCTGGGGTTGCCCCAATAAAACAGTCTCCTTCGCGCTCGAACGCAAACAAATAACTTCCCGATTGTTCATCAGCAAGTCGCTTCAATACGTGCTCCGCCTGTAGAGAATGCTCCAATGATAACCTTAACTCCCGTGCGATCACTGCCTTATCCAACTCACTCGTACGTACTGCATAAGCGACATTGGCAACGGCATTTAAATACGCTTCCGGCGCAACTTCCTCTACCGTATAACAACTAGAAGGGGGGTTCAATCCCTTCGTGCATCGATGCTGAAGGAGTTCGTTCCACTCGTGCTGCCAGCGTACACGTTCATCTTCCATCTTCATTCCCGGCATAAGGATACGATTCATTGTCAGCCATGTCCCTGTGCTGGTTGCACTTAAGAGGAAGGTAGGCAACACCATCGAAGCAGACTTATACTTTTCCCACAGTACATCTTTTTCCTTTAACGGATCAAAAGAAAACCCACCGAGAAGGAGCGGCCCCACTCCCACTTGATCCGTTTTCTTATCCACAAAGCTGCGCTCCAACAGTGTTGACCATTTAGTCTGCACAAACTGAAAGCGCGTCTCATTTTCTTCTGTCTCTATTATATATTCATAGCCCAAACCAACCAAAGTAAGATCGTTTGTAGGAGTTCCCCAAAATGCACGCTTTCCACCATAATGTTCTTTTCCAGCATGAAAAAACACAAGCGGCGAAACTCCCTCTACCCGTTCGGAAACACTGAGCAATACGGGCTGACCTGTTTGGTTAGCTTGCGCAAAAGCTTCTGTACTCAAATCCACGATTGTTGAATATTGTGTTGCTGTCACATTGCTCCCTCACGATCTATATAACCCCAGTATTCTCTCTCGTATTTTAGCATACTTTCACATCTCATTTCCTGTCAATCTAAGTAGTCCTTCCCGTCCTCTTCAATCGGCAATCATCTTGATGTAAAATGAATAAGCACTCACATGCTGCCGCTTTTTTCTCATCTATCTCTTGTTTAATATACTTGTAGTAAGGAGAATCATTATGAAAAAACCAACATCTTCATCCACTTCATCCAGCTGGCATATATGGTGGCGACTTCTTCGTCCTCATACATTGACCGCATCGTTTGTTCCTGTCAGCGTGGGCACCGTCCTATCACTATCCTATGGTAGACTCGATTGGCTTCTCTTTTTTGCCATGATGGTTGCTTCCATTCTCATACAAGCGGCCACCAATATGTTTAATGAGTACTACGATTATAAACGAGGATTAGATACAGCAGATTCAGTGGGGATCGGCGGAGCAATTGTAAGGGATGGCATTCCACCACAAAAGGTTTTCAATCTTGCCATCGCCTTTTGCATCGTCGCCATTTTATTAGGAGTTTATATATGCCAAATGACGAGCTGGATACTTGCTCTCGTCGGGCTTGTTAGCATCTTTATCGGCTATGTATACACAGGAGGACCTTTTCCTATCGCCTATACCCCTTTTGGTGAATTAACCGCTGGGATATTTATGGGAAACTTCATCGTTCTTATCTCTTTTTATATTCAGACAGGTACCGTCACAGGGAAAAGCGTATTCGTCTCTATCCCTTTAGCCATTTTAATCGCAGGTATTTTATTAGCAAATAACATCCGCGATCGCGTGGGCGACCAAGAACGAGGACGAAAAACATTAGCCATCTTTCTTGGGCATCGGGGTGCGGTCCGCCTACTTACCACTCTCTTTCTACTCGCTTATAGCTGGACTATCTTGGGAATCTTTCTTCATTTCACTTCGGCTTGGGTACTCATTGTCCTTCTCAGCCTTCCTAAAGCGGTAACCGCTATCAAGGGATTTAGCGACTCTTCCTCTCCCAGTAAAATGATGCCCGCCATGCAAGCAACCGCACAAACCAATACACTTTATGGGCTACTGCTCACAATCGGCCTACTAGTAGATTTTTGGCTATAGATGACGTGACACCATACCACCATATGCTATACTGAGTACAGAAAGAGTGTCGAAAAGCCCACCACTCTTTAAACAAAACTAGGGAGCGTGTAATTATGCCCAATGACAATTCAACTCATGTAACTCCTTCTCAGCTCGACACAGAAGGAGCTTTTACTTTTCCGCCGAAACTTCAATACTTCGGCAAAGATATTACCAAAGATCAGCTGCGATATCATCACCGGCGTGTCGCAGTAGAAAAAGAATTTACTTTTGATTCCTCTCACCATCTACACCTATATGAGGGAAAGTGTAAAAGTTTGCACGGTCATACCTACCGCCTCATATTACAAGTGAGTGGAAAGGTGGATGAAATCGGCTTAGTTATTGACTTTAAAGATTTGAAAAAACTAGTCAAAGAGCGAATTATGAAGCCTTTGGATCATCAATATATCAATGAAGTGCTCCCACTTATGAACACGAGTGTTGAAAACATGATCGTATGGGTTTGGGAAGAGCTGGAACAAGGACTACTCACCATGGGTACCCCTGAGCAAGAACTGCGTTTAGAAGCAATCCGTCTCTATGAAACTCCAACCAGTTCCGCCTATCTCAAACGGGAATGGATGGTGGATGAAGCATGAGTACCCTTGCTTTGGAAACAAGCATCCCGATGGTAGAGATCTTCGAAACAGTAGAAGGGGAAGGGTTAAAGACAGGTTACCCAACCACCTTTATCCGCTTGTACAATTGTAATCTACGTTGTACCTGGTGTGATACACCCTATAGCTACGCCCCCCACAAACCAGAATATACTGCTACCGTCACAGAGATAATGACCGATGTAGACTCGTACCAAAATCGCTACATCTGCTTAACCGGGGGTGAGCCCTTACTCTACACAGAAAAAGCGCTTATCCTGATTCAACAATTAGCGGAACGTCCATATATTGAAGATATTCATATAGAAACCAATGGGGCGATCGACCTTACTCCTTTTCACCAATGGCGCATCCAACATCCTCAAGGAGATAAGGTCCGGTTTATCATGGATTTCAAGTTGAGCAAAAGCGGGGAACGCACCCGTATGCTTATGCGCAACTTTGAAGATCTTCTCGCTCGTGATGAAGTGAAGTTTGTTATATCCGACCGCGAAGATTTTGTTGAAGCTCTGGAAACGGTTACTCATGAAGTAAAGGAAGGAGAAATCCTCTTTAGTCCCGAGTGGACCTCACTTTCCCCGCAGACACTTGTCGAGTGGATGCTCGCCTCGAATCAAAAACAGATCAGACTAAATCTACAAACCCATAAATATATCTGGCATCCTGATCAGCGCGGGGTATAAAATTGAGTTTATCCACTTGGGAATGGAGGAAAATATAATATGAATAAAAAAGCAGTCGTTATTTTGAGCGGCGGATTAGATAGTACAACCTGTATGGGCATCGCCTCTCAGGCAGGATATGAGATCTACGCCCTCACATTTAACTATGGACAACGGCACGATAAAGAGATAGAACATGCCCGCCACGTTGCAGAGCATTATCAGGCTAGAGAGCACCGCATCGTTAACATGGATTTCCTCCAGCAGATCGGCGGCAGTGCCTTAACCGATGATAAATTAGATATTCCGACCCATGGTGAAGAAGAAGGCATTCCGATCACCTATGTTCCGGCTCGCAATATCATCTTCCTCTCCCTCGCTACTTCCTATGCCGAAGTGGTTGGGGCAGAACGCATCTATATCGGGGTTAGCGGTGTCGATTACAGTGGCTATCCAGACTGTCGTCCTGAATTTATTGAAGCGATGAATGAGGCAATGAAACTGGGTACCAAAACATCGCAAGAAAAAGAGCCACTTGTAATTGAAGCCCCACTTGCTCATCTATCTAAAGCGGCGACGATTAAATGGGGGCATGATCTAGATGTCCCTTATCACCTTACTACTTCTTGCTATCAAGGGGAGACAGAGGCTTGTGGGGTGTGCGATAGCTGTCGCCTCCGCCTCAAAGGTTTCCGGGAGTTAGGTCTTACTGACCCTATTTCCTACCGGTGACATACTCAAAAAAGACAGCCCAGGTATGGCTGTCTTTTTTCATTCTTTCTCATGTATAATACCTAAACCTGTAAACCTCTACTCTCCTGCTAACTCAGTGCGAATCTGCATTAAAATAACACCCAACATGTTTTTCCCCGTCCCCTTTTTGCCGCAGCCCCAATAATAGTCGTTACTCGTCTGCTCCACAATCTCTTCCTCTCCCGTCGCAAGTAACGTTTCTCTTAAATCAGGATGTTGCTCAAATTTAGCCTGTACTGCTATTCGCACCTCATCTTTCACTTCTTCCCAATCGGCACGCAGCGGTTTCTGCCGATCACGTCCAGCAATCCCCGCTTCCATCGGGTTAGAAGCAAGACGAATCTCTTCTTCATATGGGCTATCCGACTGTATTCCACACCCGTCCCTCCACCGTTATGGGACTAGGGTAAAAGTTAGAAAAGCATCCGTGCTCTTCACTCACTTTATAAAAGTATATAGTCATCTCCTCACCCCTCAACCTCTCTATTATAAAGAAAAACACCCTAGATAAGGTGTTTTTACCCTAAATATGAAATATCTTCACTCATCCAAACTGTCTTTTCTTCGATTAATGTCCGACGACCCTCTTTAGGCTTCATATCCGGATAACCCAGGTAGATAAATCCTAACATCTCGTCCTTCTCTTTTAGCCCAAACAGCTCCTTCATCTTCGGATGGTATGTAGGTTTACCTGTACGCCAAATCGCTCCCAAACCACGAGCGTGTGCGGCAAGCAATAAATTTTGTACTGCCGCGCTCGCAGCTGCCACTTCTTCTATCCATATCGACTTTGGATGCTCGGGCGGAGTAAGAGCGACCGCAATAACTACTGGAGCCCGGAAAGGCTTTTCGCTCTTCTTCATCACCATTTTTTTACCCTCATCACTCGTCGGATCCTCTAACTTTTCCATTGCAATCTCACCTAGAACTCGCCCTAGAGGACGGCGACCTTCCCCTGTCAGCACAAAGAACTTCCACGGTTCTGTTAAATGATAGTTTGGTGCCCATCGTGCTGCCTCCAATAGTTCTTCAATCACATCTTTAGAGATTGGGTCTTGTTTTACTTTCCCGATTGTACGACGGGTTTTAATCGCTTCTATCACATTCATTCATAATCACTCTCCGCGGTACTCTATTGTAAATGATAATCATTTTCAATAGTAACCAGTTTCTCTCTATCTGTCAAGTTCATCAGTGAATCCTAGTCAATATATACTAAAAAACCTTCCCTAACGAGTTTACTCGTCAAAGAAGGTTTACGGTTGGTACCGAGGGTCGGACTCGAACCGACACGGTGGGAACCCACCCCGGGATTTTAAGTCCCGTGCGTCTGCCTATTCCGCCACCCCGGCAAGATGGAGCGGAAGACGGGATTCGAACCCGCGACCCTCGCCTTGGCAAGGCGATGCTCTACCCCTGAGCCACTTCCGCTTATGGTGGTTCGAGACGGAATCGAACCGCCGACACGAGGATTTTCAGTCCTCTGCTCTACCGACTGAGCTATCGAACCACTTTATTGGCTGACAAAATCTATTGTAGCACGGATTAATTTTCCGTGCAAGTACTTTTATAAAATGATCTCTATTTTTTTTCACGACGATTAGGGCCCTCTACTAAGATGGGTCTCACATAGTGCGAGATTCGCTCCATAATACGGAGTGCCTTGGTTCGTTCTACTCCACCCTTATTAGAATAGGCCAAGTGATCGGTCAACTCCTCCAAACTCATATTGGAGGTATATACGACAGGTAGGCCCTCTGCCACCCGGTATTGTAGAATTGCACCCAGAATCTCGTCTCGAATCCACGGGGTAAGTGACTCTGCACCTATGTCATCTAATATCAACACAGTCGCCTTTTTAAGCGCCTCTAGTTTTTTACTGAGTGAACCATCATTAACCGCATCTCGAATTTCTCTCATAAAGTCGGGTACATACACCATAAGCGAGTCTACATCATGACGAGTTAAATCCTGCGCAATCGCACCAGCAATACGACTTTTACCCACACCAAAGTCACCGTACAAGTACAATCCCTTTTGTGGTCGTTCATCACCAAATTGTTCACAAAAATGAATAGCTGCTTGAACAGCAGCAATACGAGCTGGATTGGCCGTAATCGTTTCAAATGTAGCTTCTAAAATATCTTTTGGGATGTAATGACTTTTAATCAATTTCTCTTTCTGCTGTTTACGTTGCTCTGCTTTCCACAGTGAACACGGCTGCATCCGTAATTCTATATAACCACTCGTAGCTGAGAGCTCGGGTTTATGACCACTCATCATATTGGGGCACTTCGAAAGACCCGGACACTGCAAACACTGTTCCTGTTCCTTTACATATTGACGCACATGGAGGAGTGAACGGATATAAACCTCACGAGTCAAGTGGGGGTGATGCCCCTGAAACTCTTGCAACAATGGATGTTGAAGAAGTAAACGCAACTGTTCATTGGCCCGCCGTTTCCCTATCTGAGATTCCTTTCTTCCTAAATTTTCTCCGATCCGTTTCATCTGCTCTGCCTCTTTTCACGCATTCTCTGATCTAAGCGACTGCGCATCCGTTGGAGTTGCTCCATAATCTCTGCTTGTGCTTGCGGATCTGCATCCCATTCTTCTTTTGCTTCGTTTTTCGCCTGCTGATCTCTTCCTTTGGCAACAGCTTCTGGAACTTTATCCCTCTTAGTAATAGGAGATCGTCGTGGCTTTGCCACTCTTTTCACATCCGAATTTTGCCTTCCTTGCCCATGACGTTCTCTAAGTGCCAACTCCACTGCTTCTGTTACAGTATTTACACGTTCTCTCTTCCAGTGTCCTGCAATCTTTTCTACTAAGGGGCGCGGAAGCTTGTTGTTATGTGTTTGCAGCACATAGTCGAGCAGCACATTAATGACGCCGTGCGGTAGACGATAATCTGTCATCAAACACTCAACCAATTCCATATCGGCTTTAGGAATACGCGTTCCTTGATGATAGTATGACATGAACTCAAGTGGAGAAATTGACTCCAACTGGCGAAAATGCTTCTCTTCTTCTGTTTCCACTTCATCTCGTTCCACTTGCTGTTGCTGCGGGGATGGGTTGTCTTTCACTATTGACATATCCGGGGCACTGCGCTGAGACCTGGCCTGATATTCACTTCGTATAAATGAACGGAGTCGCTCCATATCGATATGTCCAGCTCTTGTTACCTCCGGATTTTGGAGTGCACGCAACAAGTCCCACTCACTCAATTCATATAGGAGCTGAATCTGTTGCAACTGCTCTTGCAACGTTTCAGTCCAGACATGCTCATGTAACAGCGGTCGCATCCGGCTATATATATAGTTTAGGTTTGACTCCTCCGCAATGGAGATGGTGGGCGTTGTTTTTTGTTTTTGGACCCCTTGCGCCGGAACCGAGACTGCTTTAGTCTCTATCTCCGCTGCTACCTGCATTTCTGATGGGGTTAGTGTACCAAATACATCTTGAAATGATTTAGTCACTTCCATCCATGTTCCACGCTGTTCTTCTGTCTCTAGCGGCTGTATCATTTGCTTACGCAAGTTGGTATACTGCTCTTTACCTAGCCGATGAAAGAGAGTAATGTTTAGTACATCACTCGCGAAAAATTGAGCTGGCGAAAGCGGCGCAATCCACTCATATTCGAAGCAGCGTCTATCATTTTTTTGTGAAACTCGTGTAGTCAGCAAGCCGACTCCTTCCAGCTGATACCTGGCTTCTAGCATCTGTATAAAAGGCAATGCCGTTAAATTCATGAGGTAGCGATGAGGAAACCACGCTGATCGTCCACTTTGTTGAAATGGAGGCTGGTGAGCCAATGTCAAATATAAACTAGCAGCTGTCGCTCCCACCATCGGTTGATACAGATGGAGCAACGCATTGATGTCACTGAATTGAATCGGACTTTCCGTCCGCACCCGAAAGAGATCCATGGGTGAGCACTCTTTCCAATTCATCAGCAAACCCCCATTCTCTGTACAAAAACTATCTTATCATTTTAGCATAATTAAGGTTTATTTGCTTTTCGGTACCCACTTTCTACTCTTTTTCTTTACCCTTCTCAGTCGAGCTACCTTCACGTGATCTACCCAGCAGATCTTCCAACTCACGCACAAAGACATTAATATCTCGAAATTGCCGATATACTGAAGCGAAACGAACATAAGCCACTTCATCCACATGAATCAATCGCTCCATCACCCGTTCTCCAATCTCACGAGATGGAACCTCAGCTTCCCCTACTTCACGCAGGGATTTTTCAATATCATCCACCATTTCCTCAAGCTCACCAACGGGAACCGGTCTTTTCTCACACGCACGTATCAAGCCATGCAATAACTTTTCACGCGAAAACTCTTCTCGTTTTCCATCTTTTTTGACGACAATCAAAGGTTTTACTTCCACCATCTCAAACGTAGTAAAGCGACGTTCGCATTTGTCACATTCTCTTCTACGTCGGATCGTGCGTCCATCGTGCACCGGACGTGAATCTAATACTTTACTCCCCGTAAAATGACAAAAAGGGCACCGCATTCGCTATCCCTCCCGAATCGGACTACCCTTTTAGTCTCTCCCATTTATTAGACAACGTCAAGCGTTCAAACGCTACTCGTAGTCTCTTCTACTGCCTCTTTCCCTACAGATTCTCCTACTAAGTGGACAAGATCAACCACCCGACAAGAGTATCCCCATTCATTATCGTACCATGCTAATACCTTAACTTGTTTCTTTCCTGTAACCATTGTCGTTAAGCCATCTACAATGGCAGAGTGGTCATTCCCGTTATAGTCACTAGAAACAAGAGGTTCTTCCGTATACGCCAATATCCCTGCCAAGGTGGTGTTTGCTGCTTGCGCAAACGCTTTATTTACTTCGTCTGCTGTCACTTCTTTCTCTAGATCCACCACCAGATCAACAATAGAGACGTTTGGTGTAGGTACCCGCAAAGCAATTCCGTTCATTCGTCCCTCTAACTCCGGTAAAACTTCACTAATTGCTCTAGCTGCCCCTGTTTTCGTGGGAATGATCGACTGAGCACATGCACGAGCACGACGTAAATCTTTATGAGGATTATCCAAGTTCTTCTGATCATTTGTATAGGCATGAACAGTCGTCATCAATCCATGTTCGATCCCAAAAGTTTCATGTAGCACTTTCACTACGGGAGCTAAACAATTTGTCGTACACGAAGCATTAGAGATAATGTGATGCTTCGTCGGTTCATAGGTATCTTCATTTACACCAATAACCACTGTTGCATCCTCATTTTTTCCAGGAGCCGTAATAACTACTTTTTTGGCTCCCGCTTGCAAATGTAACCCTGCTCCTTCACGATCCCGAAACTTCCCTGTCGCCTCCACCACAACATCAATCTGTAGATCCTTCCACGGAAGGCGTGCAGGATCACGATCCGCTACTAGCAGCACACGCTCACCATTTATTAAAAGACTGTTATCCTCAGCCCGAATATCATCTTCAAGCGCTCCATGAAGCGTATCATATTTTAAAAGATGAGCAAGGGTTTCAGCAGGATAGCTAGCGTTAATAGCTACAATTTCTATATTTTTATCGTGCATGGCACGGCGAAATACCATTCGTCCGATTCGTCCAAATCCATTTATAGCAATACGTGTAGTCATAATTATAAACCCCTTCCCTCTAATGTCACACATTAATTCCTCCTACCATTATAATCAGTATGACACATATTGCAATGCAAATAAAAGGAAAACCCGTGCCTATTCTTGTGGACTACGGGTTTCTGGCTCTAAATTTAAGGTCTTATAGACGGCTTCATACTTCTCGTAATAGAAAAATACTTTTTCTACATACTCACGTGTTTCCTTAAACGGAATGTTCTCGACATGCTCCATACTTCCATCCCACGTTCCTTCACGCATCCATCTCTTTACACTACCAGGTCCTGCATTATAACCAGCGACCATAGCTACTTGATTCCCATTAAATTCCTTTTCCAACCAATCCAAATACCACGTACCCATACGAATATTAATGCCAGGGTCATTAACCTCCTGATTAAATGAGGGGGAGAACCCACCACTTTCCACAATATGCTTCACTGTATCTGGCATGAGCTGCATCAAACCTTGTGCGCCTTTGTGCGATTCATTATTCGGATCAAAACGACTCTCTACTCGAATAACCGCCATCACCAAATACGGATCCATATCGTGCACATCAGCACTATAAAAAATCTCCTCCTCATATGCCAGCGGGTATCTCCACTCTTCATAGTAAGGCGTAAAAAAGAAGAAAGCAGCAGCAGCAATGAAAAATAGAAAAATAATGGAACGAAACGAAGGAAACACTCTCTTTACTGATTTAGTTCGTCTTCTTTTCGCGTGAGTTGTCTCCATAATAGATCCACCTGTCTTTCCGTATCCACAAGATCTTTGGAATTATCTATACAAAAATCAGCCATTTCCTTTTTCTTTTCAATCGACCATTGCGCAGCAAGCATGCGTTCAGCAGCAGCTTGTCCCATCTGATCGCGCAATATTAGTCTTTCTAATTGTATCCTGAATGGCACGTATACGACAATCACACTTTCCACCATATGCGTCAATTGAGATTCATATAGCAAGGGAATATCGAGAATAATCACTTCTTCCGGATCAGCTTCTCGATATCGCATGATCTGTCTGCGCATCTCTTGCCGTACTAATGGATGTATGATTTCATTTATCGCTGTGCGCAGGGATTCATCTTGAAAAATTAGGTGGCGCAAGCGTCCACGATCCAGCTCGCCCTCGGTCGTTATAACGCTTTCTCCAAACTTAGCCCGCACCTTTGCCAAACCCTCCGTTCCAGGCTCTACAACGGTGCGTGCTAGCTGATCCGCATCAATCAATCTGGCTCCACGGGCGACCAACATCTTCGCAACAGTACTTTTTCCCGTCGCAACTCCACCAGTTAACCCTACTATCATCACCCGTCCTCCTCTCAAGGTATACTTTTCAAAAGTCCGATCACAATTAATATAAGTCCAGGTATATATTTGAAGAATGAAATTTTTCCGTTCTTATTTATCCGAAACCCGACCTCCAGCCCCACTCGTAAAAATAATGCACACATGACAGCGATCATAGTAGCCACTGGCCAAGATGGGTAGCCGAGAAATGCTACTCCAATCCCTGCCCCAAAAGCGTCCAATGATAATGCCATCCCTAACAAAACGGCTTCGGTGGCAGAAATTGTTCCCGATTGATCACGATCGGCTGACATCGGGGTGCGTAAAATTTGAATCATGAATCCCAAAGTACGAAGTTCGATGGAGAATAACTCTCTTTCTGAGTGGATTGAAGCTGTTTGAATGGTGAAAGCCTGCTTTTGATGTGACTGTTTCCATGCTTGCAGTAAACTCCATCCTCCTAATAAAACTAAAATCCATGCCCCTAGCGCCTGTGTTGCCTGCGGCGAAAACCAATCCTTGCTCCAATATCCGACTGTCATGGACAATGCCATTACCATTCCCGAACACCCAGCAATGATGAAGATCGATGTAAGAGGTAAGCGCATTCCCCTCATTCCATACGTTAGACCCACTCCAAAGCTGTCAATACTGATGGCAGATGAGATAAAAATCAATGAGATAAAAGCCCACACCCCCCATCCTCTCCCTCCACACAAGATTCTAACCTATCTTATGGAAAGGGAGGAAAAGGTGTGCGTCTAGAGCTTCACCCCACCTTCTTAGCTATACTTTCTGACAGTTAGAGCAGTAATGCGTTCCTCGTCCCGCTACTACCGTTCGTGTAATTGGGGTGCCACATTGATAACACGGTTCTTCTTTCCGACCATACACTTGGATCTGTAATTGAAACATCCCCATCTCCCCATTTCCATCCACATAGGAACGAACTGAGGAGCCTCCGACAGCAATCGCTTTTTTAATCGTAGACTGAATGCTGTCATATAGCTTTTCCTGCTCTTCCTCCGACAGAGTTGCAACACCTCGTTCAGGATGAATCTTGGCATGATGAAGTGCTTCATCCACATAGATATTGCCTAAGCCCGCAACAAAAGACTGATTTAGCAGTAACGCTTTAATATTTGTTTTCCGTTTTACCATCCTTGATCGAAAATTCTCTAGCGTAAACGCCTTTGTCAACGGCTCTGGACCTAATCGATCTAAAGGCTTACTCGTTTCTTCCTCTCCTGCTTTAAATAAATGCATCGTTCCAAATTGCCGTACGTCCAAATAGCGCAGTTCACTCCGATCCGAAAATCGGAAACGAACATGCGTATGTTTCGCCGGAGGCTCAGAAGCATCTTCTACACGATACTTCCCCTCCATTCGCAAATGAGAGACGAGCACCCATCCATCAAAATAAATTTTTAAAAACTTACCTCTTCGTTCGATTCGTTGAATCGTCGTCCCCAACAACTGTTGTCGAAACTCTTCCAGATCACTGGGTCGCTGAATGATACGAGGTAGTGTGATGATCACATCAGCTACTTGTTTTCCTACAATAAGCTCTGTTAGCGTCCTTTTGACAGTTTCTACTTCTGGTAGTTCTGGCATCTTTACGTCACCTGCTCGTCCTTTCTATCCTACTTGGCTTCATACCATGAAGAGCCACTGCTAACCTCCACTTTTAGAGGAACGCGAAGTGAAACAGTCCCCTCCATCACTTCCTTTACCAACTGTGTGAGAGTGTCAATCTCATGTTGCGGCACCTCAAACACTAATTCATCATGCACCTGTAATAGCATGCGGCTTTCCAATCCACGTTCTCGCAATTCATGATCCATCTCTACCATCGCTTTTTTGATGATATCTGCATTCGATCCCTGAATGGGTGTATTCATTGCCGTGCGTTCAGCAAAACTACGGCGGTTAAAATTAGACGAGTGAATATCTGGTAAATAACGACGTCGCTGAAAGATCGTCGTTACATAGCCTTCTTTTTTCGCCTTCTCAATCACATCATCTAGATACTTTTTCACATCAGGATAGCTACTAAAATACTTATCAATGATGGCAGCCGCTTCTTTACGGGAAATATCGAGATTCTGCGATAACCCATAATCACTAATTCCATATACAATCCCAAAATTAACAGCTTTTGCATGACTGCGCATCAAAGAAGTAACATCGTCCTCATTAACCCCAAAAATATCCATTGCTGTTTGGGTATGAATATCCCTTTCCTCGATAAAGGATTGAATCAACGTTTCATCCCCTGAGATATTTGCCAAAATCCGCAATTCAATCTGCGAATAATCCGCTGCTAAAATAGACCAACCTGGCTTCGATGGCACAAACACTCGTCGAAGACGACGTCCCTCTTCTAAGCGAATAGGGATGTTTTGTAAATTAGGATTCGTGCTGCTTAATCGTCCTGTCGCAGTTATCGCCTGGTTAAACTGAGTATGAATTTTACTCTGCTCTTTTTCAATCACTTTGAGCAAACCTTCAATATAGGTAGATATCAGTTTGCCTACTTGACGATAATGCAAGATATACTCTACGATTTCATGTTGGGGAGCAAGCTTCTCCAACACATCTGCACTTGTCGAATACCCCGTCTTCGTCTTTTTAATGACAGGGAGCCCCAGTTTATCAAACAAAACCTCTCCCATCTGCTTAGGGGAATTAATATTAAATTGTGTGCCAGCCAAGTCATAAATCTTATCTGTCAACTCATTTAGGCGAGCCCGCAATTCTTCACCCAATGCTTCTAATCCTTCTACATCGACTCGAATCCCTTCTTGCTCCATTCGAGCCAGCACATCCGTTAAAGGGAGTTCGATATCGAAGTAAAGCTTGTCTAGCTCTACCTCTTTCAATTTAGTCCGTAACAGCTCTTCTAGTTGCGTTACCACAACTGCTTTTCGCGCCAAATGCTCCCCTAGTGCTTCTCCCTGAAGTGCTTGTCGCTTTGCTCCTTTTCCATATACCGCTTCATCAGTGGGCAATCCGCCCCCCAGGTGCTGTTCCATAATCTCACTTAACGAAATCTCGGATTCTGAAGGGTTTAGTAAATATGCCGCCAACATGATGTCAAAAGATAATCCATTAACTCTAAAACCTTGTCGTGTTAAAGAAACTTGTGTTCTCTTAGCATCGTAAACAATTTTTTCTTTACTCCCGTCTGCCAACCAAGTGCGAAAAGCCTTCCACTCCTTCATCACTTCACACGGAAGGTAAAGTTGTTTTTCTCCATCAGAAAGAGCCATCCCAATAACTTCGCCATGATGGTAGTGCTCATCGCTCAACTCGACTACACAACCCAACTTTTCTTGCAAGAACCACTCGGCTAAGTTTTCATCTATCTCCGACACCATCTGATAAGAGACCTCTTGCAAATGAACAGCACTTTCCTCTTCCGGTTGAGAGGATTCTGGATCCAATCTTTCCAGTAGCTTCTTAAACTCTAATTTTTTAAAAAGGGTGCGCAGCTGATCGTGATTGGGCTCGTCACACCGTAAATCCTGTGCGGATAGTTCCAATGGAACTTCACAATAAATCGTAGCCAGCTCTTTACTGATCCGAGCTTGTTCTTGATGAGCCGCAACCTTCTCCTTCAGTTTCTTCCCCGGGAGTTGGTCGATATGATCCAACACACTTTCTACGCTCTCAAACTGATGCAACAATTTAAGTGCAGTCTTCTCCCCCACCCCTGGAATCCCTGGGATATTGTCGGAAGAATCACCCATCAAACCTTTTAAGTCACGAATCTGATCTGGAGTTAACCCGTACTGCTCCTCAATTTTAGCACGGTCATAACGGGTTGCATCCGTCACTCCCTTTTTGGTCATCAAGAGAGTAACATTATCATCCACCAACTGCAATAAATCCTTATCCCCCGTCACAATGAGGACTTCCTCTGCTTCACTTTTTAAAGAGTGAGCTAAGGTGCCAATAATATCATCTGCTTCATACTGCTTCTTTTCATAGTGATGAATCCCCATGGCATCCAACACTTCGCGCATTACGGGTAACTGCTCCGATAGCTCACTGGGTGTTTTCTGTCTGGTGCCCTTGTACTCTGCATACTGCTTATGACGAAACGTCTCTTTCCCCGCATCAAAAGCAACAAAGAGATGGGAAGGTTTCTCCTCTTCCATCAACTTCATCAACATCATCGTAAATCCGTACACTGCGTTTGTAAACTGACCTGATTTATTGGTTAACAGAGGCAACGCATAAAATGCGCGAAAGGCAATACTATTACCATCGACGAGAATCAACTTTTTCATATTTCATGGCTGTCCACCAGCCCTAACCTCCCTAGGTTTATCGCTCTTCGCATTTTCACAGTAGGAGCATAACTATTACTCTCATTGTATCATGTGGGAAGAGCCGCTTCCAGGAAAGAAGGTGCTTCGATGGAGGGGATCGTTTGATATGTAAATAGCTGTATGATTATGTGATGCCAAAACAAAAAAGCATGGGAACGCCAACATTATGGTAAGATATACATGGTCATCTATGTGGCAATCTATATAACCAAAGTGGATGTTCCAACAGCCCCTATATCATTATTACTAGGAGGATCACTATGACGCGACAATCAGTAACTTGCGATCGATCTCGTACCATTCAATCTAAAATCGTCCTACCTCCAGATACCAACTACTTAGGTAACGTATTCGGTGGAAAAGTGCTCGCCTTTATAGATGAGGTAGCAGCTATTGCTGCAATGAGACATTGTGGCTCAATGGTGGTCACCGCCTCAATCGATTCTGTCGATTTTCTCACTCCTGTCCGTGAAGGAGATATTATCACCCTTGAAGCGTTTGTCACATGGACTGGACGTACATCGATGGAAGTATACTGTAAAGTGTTGAACGAAGATATCCGAACCGGAGTACAAGAAGTGACCACCACCTCTTTTCTCACGATGGTGGCCATCGATGAAAACGGTAAGCCTATTCAGGTGCCTGCTGTCATCCCCACCACCGAAGAGGAAGAGGAAATCTATCGCACGGCACCCAATCGTCATCAGAAGCGCCGAGAACGTAAGAAAAATTCATTCTCATAATAGACTTATATACTATCCCTCAGATTCGCCACCTCGCGGACCTCTCGCTCCTCGTGGACCGCGGGGACCACGAGGTCCCGTTGCACCGGTCGCTCCTCTGAGCGAGTCGTTACGAAATGCCGTTATGGTTGCATAAAAATCAAACGAACCACCTTTTACAGGGGCTATTTCTTGGAAAGCCCCGTCAGTCGTAGGGAAATTATTGGAGGTGGCTGACCCAGTTAGATATACACAGTTGCTAGTATCAACCGCTATATCAGAACCTAGATCTTGTCCTGTCCCCCCAAGAAAAGTGGAATATAAAATCCCACGCCCACTCGAACTTACTTGCGTCACAAAATAGTTCATCGATCCCACTCTACCCAGGTGAGCTTGATACGCGTCGGAGGTTATCGGAAAATCCGTAGATAATGTCCCCCCCACAACCCATGCGTTTTGATCACGGTCAACCGCAATTCCCGCGCCTATATCTGATACACTTCCCCCTAAAAAGGTGGAGAACTTCAGCATACTTCCCACATCATTTAATTTGCTCACAAACGCCGTGCCATCTTCTGCCTTATTTATAGTCTGAAAAGCAACCGCGGTAGTTGGAAAATCTCTTGAAAAAGCGGTCCCTGTCACGTATGCGTTCTCAAAAGAATCAACAGTAATAGCACATCCACTATCCCCCCTACTTCCACCTAAATAGGTGGAATAGGCAAGTGAGGTTCCCTGCGCATTTAATTTAGTGATAAAGGCATTGTTATTATTCATTCCTCCTAGTTGCGTCTGAAAAGCACCACTGGTAATGGGGAAATCTTCAGAATCTGTAAAGCCTGTAATATACGTATTATGATTGGAGTCAAGAGCGATATCTTCACCGAAATCTACACCCGATCCACCGATATAAGTAGCAAATAAGAGCGAACTACCTGTCGGGTTTAGCTTCGCTATATATGCGTCTTCATTTCCCCCAAACACGGTTTGAAAAGCACCACTCGTCACGGGAAAGTTAGTCGATTGAGTTGCTCCTCCTACATAGGCATGACCATCGTCGTCAATCGCCACCTTCGCATTTGGTTCCTGACCCCCACCACCCAAATACGTAGAATAAAAGAGGGTTGAACCCGTAGCAGATAACTTTGTAATAAAGGCATCTGTTTCGCCCTTTAGCCCCGTTTGAAAAGCACCACTTGTCACAGGAAAGTTAAATGAGTTGGTTTGCCCCGATACAAATACGGTACGGTTACTTGCGACCGCAATCCCAAGTCCCCCATCGATATTACTTCCTCCTAGATAGGTAGAAAAAAGAAGCGACGTTCCACTAGCGTTTAGCTTACTTACAAACGCATCCACCTGCCTAAGCCTAGTCTGAAACACTCCACTTGTCACAGGAAAATTAGTTGAGCTTGTATTTCCTGTGACATAGGCATTTCCATCATGATCAACTGCTATCGCTAGTCCAAAATCTGAACCGCTCCCTGCCAGATAGGTGGAATAAATCACAACAGGATCTACTATTAATGTCTTCGTTTCGTCGTACTCCCCTTCTATGTTAAAGCCGATATCTTCATCTGCATACTGTTGGTACGATGTTACAATCGGTCTACCCCAATTCTGCTGAAAACTTATCGGCTTACGATCCGTTAGCCATCCCTTCCCCCATTGTAACTGCATGTTCCCCTCATGATCAATAAAAGTAGCTTTCACACCACTAAACCAAAATCGAATATCAGTTACCTTCGCCCCTGGCGAAACTTCAAATTCATACTTTAACTCCCGTCCTTTATAAAGAATGGCATCAATTCCATCCCACAAACGTCGATATACGATCTTATCGTCTTCCTCATGTAAGCGAACCCCAGCATCATGGTTTCTAAAATGGAGTCCTAGAGGAGAAACATTTCCTTCAGGGTGGGAAAATAATATTCGATCCCGCTGACAGATTAGGGTGTACTGGTCATAAGGAATGTGAAACGAAATATCTTCTGCATGCTGGATTGACACACGCCTTCCTCCCTTTATACCTATTTCTTCATAGCATATGATTAACTAAAAGCGACAGTTCCAGCATATGTAAAATATTTTTAAATGCGTTCATCCACGTACTTTTCAAAGACATAAAAAAAGCATGGAGAGCTGAAAAGCTTTCCATGCAATCACTAAAACTAGTTCAAGTCCACCCTTTTCCCCGTCTCAATATAAACAATGCTTTCCGCAATGTTGGTCGCATGATCAGCGATCCGTTCCAAATACCGGCCGACGAAACAGAGTTGCAACGCTACTTCGGTGTACTGCTCCTGTTCGATCATATACTGTAATAACTCTTTAACCACTTTCTCATAAATATGATCCACTTCATCATCCGTTTTTGCTAATTCGCGCGCTAATTCTACGTTCCCATCAATAAAGCTATTAATCCCATCATGCACCATTTTCTGTGTGATTTTAGCCATACGTGGAATATCGACGAGCTCTTTAAAAAGCTTTTGATCGTTACGTACCATCTTAACTGTAACTTCTGCAATATTACCCGCCAGATCGGCCATCCGCTCCATATCAGAAGCAATTTTCATAGCGGCAATCACTCTACGTAAATCAGTGGCAACAGGCTGACGAGTGGCAATCAACAACGCTACCATGTCATCGATCTGATCTTCCATACGGTCGATAACCTCATCTTTTGCCAGTACTTCTTGTGCCAAATTCACATCCAGATGTACCAATGAGCGAACCGCCTTATCAATGGCAATCTCCAGTTTTTCACCCATGTCCAAAAGTGCTTGTTTCAACTCTTGCAGGGATTGATCAAATTGTCTCACTACCACTTTTCACTCCTCCCGTTACCCGAAACGGCCTGTGATATAATCCTCTGTTTTTTGATTTTCTGGTGTGGAGAACAACTTCTCTGTATCACTGTATTCAACAAGATCACCATTTAGAAAAAACGCTGTCTTATCCGAAATTCGCGCCGCTTGTTGCATATTGTGAGTAACAATGACGATGGTATAATTCTTCTTCAGTTCCTGCATTAACTCCTCAATCTTGCCCGTTGAAATCGGATCAAGGGCAGATGTCGGCTCGTCCATTAAAATGATTTCTGGTTCTACCGCTAATGCGCGTGCAATACAGAGACGCTGTTGTTGTCCTCCCGACAAACCAGTAGCTCGATCTTTAAGGCGATCCTTCACTTCGTCCCACAATGCAGATTGTTGTAGGCTTCTCTCTACAATTTCATCTAGCTTCTTCCGATCGCGAGTACCATGGATACGCGGACCATAGGCAATGTTATCATAGATGCTTTTTGGGAACGGATTGGGGGATTGAAATACCATTCCAACTTGCTTGCGCAGTACCTCTACATCTACGCGCTTATCATAGATATTTTCCCCATGGATATTAATTTCACCTTCAATACGCACTCCCTCGATCATATCGTTCATGCGATTTAATGTGCGCAGAAAGGTAGACTTCCCACATCCAGATGGTCCGATCAGCGCAGAGACAGAATAGGAATCCATGTCCATCGATATCTGATTTAATGCCTTCTTTTCTCCGTAATAAAGATCTAATTTATCTACAGAAATTGCTATATGCGACATGTGCTTTCCCTCCTTAAGGTTTTTGCTGAAACTTATTACGTAAATATATCGCAATCGCATTCATTGAGAGTAACACACCCAGCAAGACAATAATGCCAGCTGCTGCAAGGAATTGGAACTCCTCCTTTGGTTGTCCAACCCAACTATAAATCTGAATAGGTAGTACAGTAAACGAATCCAGCACATTTTCCGGAGTAAAAGCGACATACGTAGCAGCACCGATCATAATTAACGGAGCTGTCTCCCCAATCGCACGCGAGAGTGCAAGAATCGTACCTGTTAAAATTCCTGGCATCGCATAAGGTAGTACCACCTTTTGAATTGTTTGCCAGCGTGTCGCGCCCATGGCATAGGATGCGTTCCGCAAAGCTTGAGGTACACTTACAATCGCTTCGCGAGAAGCGACAATCACGATCGGCAATACCAATAAGGACATGGTAAATGCTCCAGCCAAAATACTTGGACCTAAGCCGAACTCTCGTACAAACAACGTAAGGCCCAAAATCCCAAACACGATAGAAGGAACTCCAGCCAAGTTACTAATATTGAGCTGAATGAGACGACTAAACCAGTTCTTACGTGCATATTCCTCCAAATAGATCGAGGTAGCTACACCTAAAATAAATGTAATGGGAGTGGTTAACCCAATCACCCAGATAGAGCCCCACAAAGCGGCTTTAATCCCCGCACGTTCAGGCAGGCGCGACGCAAAGTTTTCAAAAAAGTGAGGAGTAATCCAAGCTGCCCCATCGCGGAAAACGTCGATGAGTAACACTGCCAGTACCACAATCCCAAATAGCGTCGAGAGAAAGAACAAGCCGAAGGCAAGTCGATTTTTAAAACGCCGGAATCCAACCCGCCTCCGTTCTTTATTTGCAGAACCCTGATCATTAGCTGATATATTTCTGCTTTCGCTGATGGAATCACCTCGCATCAATATTCCTCCTTATAGCGACGAGCAATAAATTGCGCCAACATATTCATAATAAATGTAAAGATAAATAAGGTCATACCGACAGCATAGATGGAAAGGTACGGTGTACTTCCATATGTGTTATCCCCAGTAGCCGCTTGAACCATATAAGCCGTCATCGTTTGAATCGAATCCGTCATATCTAATGTTAAGTTTGGCGTAGCACCTGCAGCGATAGTAACAATCATCGTCTCTCCAATCGCTCTGGAAATACCCAGCACAAACGAGGCAATCACACCTGACAGAGCGGCTGGTAGAACCACTCTGACCGCCACCTCCAATTTGGTCGCCCCTAAAGCATACGCTGCCTCGCGAATTCCACGAGGTACAGAACGCATAGCGTCTTCTGACAACGAAGCAATCATAGGGATAATCATAATACCTACCACTAAGCTAGCGCTAAGTGCGTTAAACACACCCATGCCCGGGAAAACCTGTCGTAATAACGGTGTTACAAAGGTAAGGGCAAAAAACCCATATACAATCGTCGGAATCCCAGCCAAAACTTCTAACATCGGCTTTACTACTTTCCGCAATCCATCTGGAGCATATTCACTTAGAAAAATAGCACTACCAATTCCGATGGGGATTGCCACGAACGCTGCACCCACTGTCACCAACAACGTTCCTGCCACTAGCGGCATAATCCCAAATTCTCGCTGTTCCGCGCTAAATAATGCAGTCCATTTGTCTGCGGTTACAAACTCTAAAAATGAAACCTCGCGAAAGAAGGCAACCGTTTCAAAGAGCAATGTAAGAACGATCCCTATTGTTGTAAATACAGATATCAATGCCATAAATAATAATACTTTCGGGATTAATGCTTCGACCCGATGACGTCCTGTCCGGGGAGAACGGAAGCGACTCCCGTTATGTTGTGCCACTTTATCCAACTAAATCCTCTCCTTTCGTAAAACGGCAAACGTGCGGTGCGCTAAGGGAACACATTCCCTGAGTACACCACACGATCCCTATCCAATATTCCTACTTAATCAGCTCTAACGCTTTCTCGTATTCTTCCTCTGGCATCAAGATATATCCTACACTTGGAATTAACTCTTTGCCATCCGTTAAGTAATATTCAATAAACGCTTTTACTTCTTTTTTCTGTAATGCTTGTTTGTTCGGATAGATGAAGACTGGACGAGAAAGCTTATATGATCCATCATTAATTGTCTCTTCAGTCGGTTCTACTGCATCGGCATCCGCTTTAATCTTAACAGCTTTCAGCTTATCTTTATTTTCGATGTAATAATGGTATCCGAAGTATCCCAAACTGTATTCGTCACCCGCAACTCCTGTAATCAACACATTATCGTCTTCACTCTGTTGATAATCAGTACGGCTTTTCCCTTCTTCGCCCACCACTTCATCTGTAAAGTAATCAAAGGTTCCCGAAGAGGTTCCTGGCCCGTATAATTTAATTGGTTTATCTGGGAAGTCCGAACGCACGTCTTTCCATGACTTCACTTTACTATCTGGTTCCCATATCTTCTTTAATTCTTCCATCGTCAGTTCATCGACGAAGTCGTTATCTTTGTTTACAACTACGGTAATGCCATCGAAGGCGACTGGAATTTCAATCGGCTCTATATTATTTTCTTTTGCTTTGTTGGTCTCTTCATCTTTAATCGGGCGAGAAGCGTTATTAATATCGATTTCACCCTTCACCCACTTCTCAAAGCCGCCACCTGTACCAGAAGTACTAACATTCACCTCTACCTCAGGGTTTTCCATCATAAATTCTTCTGCCATCGCTTGAGTGATTGGATATACTGTGCTGGATCCATCAATTTTTACTGTACCTGATAGTTCAGCCCCATTTTTATTTCCTTCTTCGCTGCTACTACAGCCGATCATCATACCAAATGATAGAGCAAAGGCCCCAACTAAAAGTATGGTGCGCTTAAACATAACTGTGTTTCCCCCTTGGGCGAGTGTGAATTAACTTCTACAATTCATAGATTAGCGTACCCATTTTGTGAGATCATAAACGAAATGTAAAGGTTATGTTAAAGCGTAGAAATAAAATGCTCCAATCATAGAATGGACTACAACTCTCTAACTCAATACACAACGAAAGACACACGCTTAATCCACGTGTGTCTTTCTATTAGTTATCGCTAGATTTTTCCTTGTGTTCCATGAATACCAGCGGAAACGTAGCAGAAAAGGTCGTTCCTTCTCCCACAGAACTCTTCACCTCTAATTTACCCTCATGTGCCTCCACTAAGTGTTTTACAATAGCTAAGCCTAAGCCTGTTCCTCCAGATTCGCGCGAACGTGCTTTATCTACCCGATAAAAACGCTCAAATATACGGGATAAATCCTCTTCAGGTATCCCAATTCCTGTGTCTTTTACCTCCAGACGCCATTCATCGGCTATCTGTATCACTTCAACAGTGATCTGTCCTCCAGGTGGCGTATAGGCAATCGCGTTAGAAAGTAAATTGAGCAGGATTTGCTCAAATCGATCTCTATCGATATATACAGGGAAAGGATTCTCTATACATAGCTGCAAGTCCTGTTGTCGCTTTTCCACTTTTGTACGGAAAGAACGTACTGTAGACACCACTAACTCATCTACTTGTACCCAGTCTCGCTCCAATGTTAACTTTTTCGACTCAATCCGGGATAGATCCAACAAATCACTAATTAACCGTTCTAAGCGTAAACTTTCTCCCAACACAATGTTTAAAAACTCACGCGCGGTCTCCTTATCATCAATCGCACCATCTAATAAAGTCTCTGTAAATCCTCGCAATGAGGTGACAGGTGTTTTTAATTCATGGGAAACATTTGCGACAAACTCAGTTCTCATTTTTTCTAAACGACGTATAGCGGTAATATCATGAAGAACAGCTACTACGCCTAGCCTTTCATTTTGACCCCCAATTGGTACCACCCGCACTTCAATGATCCGATCTTCAGGAAGATACAGATGAATCTCTTCGCGAATTCGTTCCCCCTGTTCGATACAACGGTTTAAAAGTGTGCGAATTTCATGCGGATAAGGAATCATCTGCACATCCGTACCTATTACCTGCTCATTTTCTACTCCTAACATTTCTTCCAGCGCTCGATTAGCTAAATTAATTTCTCCTTTTCCATTAACCATGAGCAAACCACTGTCCATCGTCTCAATGACAGTGGTTAATCGACGCTTACTTTTACGCACTGATGCCATCTGCTTCTGATGACTACTTGCCATTCGATTAATCGCTTGCCCTAGGCGACCGATCTCATCCTCACTCTGAACCGTCACGATACGCTGAAAGTTTTTTTGTGCAATATCTGTAGCAATTCGGGTCACCTCTTCTATTGGCTTCGTCAATCCGTATGCCATCAGCGCACTTACGCCTACCGCTAGCATCACAGCGATCACACCGACTAAAAGTAGATATATCCAATATCGAAGAATACTACTACCAAACGATGAATCCACTAGCTCAATCCGAACTGCCCCCGTAACTTCTTGCTTACTGTTTAAGATAGGAACAATAACAACTTGAGATTGATCCCATAGTGTAGAGCTTGTATATGATTCACCCGACTCAAATACCCTTTGTACTTGTCGCTTCTCAGAAGCCGAATCGCGCTTCCGCTCACTTTCATCCGCTACGCTCTCCTCTTTAGAAGAAAACAGAGATACTTCCGCTTGTAATATTTGAGAGTATGTTCTGCCTGCCTCTTGCCACGAGGCATGCTGAACATCATCTCTGTCAATAGCGGTAACAATCATGTTGGCCTCTTGCAACAAACGCTCTTCTATTCTTTCGTTATAAGAAGACTTAGCTAAAGAAATTACAATAATACCAGTCACGAGTATTGAAATGCTAATCGCCCACAAAAACTGAGTGGTTAATCTTTTACGTAGCGTTTTCATCCAGACTTCGGTCCTTCAAACTTGTAGCCAATTCCCCGTACGGTTTTAATATAAATAGGTTTCCGAGTATCTTTTTCTATTTTTTCTCGTAAATGACTCACATGTACATCTACAATGCGTGAATCTCCCACGAAGTCATAATTCCAAACTGCATTTAATAACTGATCTCGTGATAACACTCTACCCTTACTCCTAGCCATAAAGAGCAACAATTCAAATTCCTTAGGTGTAAGCTCTAACAATTCACCGTCTAATTTTGCTTCATACCCTTCAGGTAGTATCATCAACTCTCCTATATGGATACACTCTTCCTTCGATTCAGCAGATACAGGGGCATGAACAGCTTCCACTCGGCGAAATATTGCTTTAATGCGAGCCAGTAACTCCCTAGGGCTAAAAGGCTTTGTCATATAGTCATCAGCGCCGAGCTCTAATCCTAGCACACGATCAAACTCTTCGTTTTTAGCTGTGAGCATAAGGATGGGCATATAATGTTTTTCTTGGCGTAAGCGCCGACAAACTTCAAGTCCATCCATTTGAGGTAGCATTAAGTCTAAAACGACTAAATCTGGATCTTGGTTTTTTGCCATCTCCAATGCAGTAGAGCCATCTGTAGCAATATCAACTTTATATCCTTCTTTTTCTAAGTTGAATTGGACTAGCTTAACAATAGAGGGCTCATCATCTACGACGAGAATACGCTTCATCAATACCCCTTCTCCCTGTATTTATGTGTGAGAATACATTCTCTTCCTTTCTCATCATAGCATAAATAAAAAAAGAGAGACCAAAAAAAAGAGTATCCGGAAATAGCCCCTTCTCTCTTCAAAGGGTCCCGATTACTCCTAGAATATATATCACACCAACCATTTGACCGCAGCTCTCAGCTATTTATCTTTAAAAATTATCATAGGTTTGCTGTAAGATCGACTTCGTTATAGGCGGAATCACCTGTATTTCACCCACAGTCACATCTTCCGATTGTTCATTCTGTATATGAACAGCCACTGATATCCGCTGCTGAATTTCATCCTTGTGTATTACTTCTAGTGAGCACTCCACCCGTTCTCCATGAGTCACCTGTTTAGGAAATGTGAGAGACTGGGCACAAATGAGACTCCCTGCACCTGGTAATTTCGTAGATATCAAAGACTCTACCCAGCCACTTAATAACCCGGAAGGGACCAACAACTGTTCATATGGGGTTTGATGCACATAATTAGCTTCTACAAACACTGGATTTGTATCGTCTGTCAGCCCAAGATATAAGACAATATCCCGAACTGCTAATACCTTCTTCTCATGGACGCTCTCCCCTATTTTTAATTCATCCCATCTCTTCCCTTGTCCTCTTTTTTGCCCCAACACGCTCATCGTCCTCCTCTTTGTATGCGCTTACATTATATCGTTTTCCAGATATGAACTCAATGAATTACAATTTCGTCACAACTATGCTGTATCCCTTGATTTTTTCCTTCTAAATCAGCGAAAATAGAATAGTAAGTGAATAACGCATCATATACACTCATTAATTTGAAGTTAGAACGGAGTTCTATTTATGAAAAAATGGAAAAAAATTGTTTTTATATTGATAACAGTCTCCATTTTCCTGACTGCTTATGTACTAGATACTATCATTTTAAAGGAACCTGTTGTAGGTGAACACCCTTCTGCTCAACAAAACACCCTGAGTATAAATGAACCCAAACAGCCCACCCCTTCAACCTCATGGATATCCACATGGAGTACAGCTCATCAGCCACCTTCTGGAGCCGCACAAACAGGCATCACAAATCGAACCTTGCGCATGATTATTCGTCCCTCGATCGGCGGAAACAAAGTTCGGGTTCATCTTACTAATCCATATGGAGATACAGCAGTTGCCTTCAAGGAGGTAACCATAGGGTTAGTTAAAGAAGGTGCAACCTTAGTTCCTGGTTCACTTCACACCGCTACCTTTGATGGTAAGCAACATATCACATTAGCTGTAGGTGAAGAAGTCTATAGTGATCCCATAAACATGGTGGTTTCACCAGAAACAGATATTGCGATCAATCTATATATTCCAGGCAGAAGTGGAGCGATGAGTTGGCACCGCATTGCTAAACAAACTTCTTACTTATCGACACCAGGAAATTATTCCTTAGACCCATCTGAGCATGCCTTCGCCTCTTCCCTTTACTCTTGGTTTTATATCGCTGGATTAGATGTACAACGCCTAGATCAAACCTTTTATACCCTTGTTACTGTGGGAGATTCAATTACAGATGGTTCCACCTCTACACAAGATAACAACCAACGATATCCCAACCATTTGGCTACGTTACTACGCCAAGAAGATTTACCGATCGCCGTCGTTAATACTGGGATTTCGGGAAATAAACTTTTGCGTGACCATCCGATTTATGGAGAAAAACTTTTGGGTCGCTTTCAGCGCGATGTGCTACAACGCTCTGGTGTTACTGATGTCATCGTTTTAATTGGAATAAATGATATTGGAGCACAACCTACTATCTCTGCTGAAACAATGATTGCCGGTTATCGAAAACTGATCAGGGAGGCACACGATCAAGACGTTCGTATTTATCTGGGTACACTTCTTCCATATAAGGGCGCTCGGTTTTACACTGCAGAGGGTGAACGTGTCCGCCAACAAGTAAATGAATGGATTCGCCAAAGCGGTGAAGCAGACGCTGTTATCGATTTTGAGCATGCACTTCAAGATCCTGCCGACCCACAGCGTCTCCTCCCCATCTATGATTCTGGCGATCACTTACACCCAAGTGATCTAGGATATCAAAAGATGGCACAGACGGCCTACCTCTCTCTGCTTCCATAATTCCGCTCATCTGCTATGACTTCTTCTTTAGAGTATCCTAGAAGAAGTCATCTTTTCTTTATCATTGCGAAGCATATCATGCCATCGCTCCCCTTCTTTCTCATCGACATCAATCACCCGATAATAACCCGATCCACTCCCTGAGGCTATTTGTACCTCAACTGTACATACACGAGCCCTTCGTTGAAAACAGTTCCTCTTCAATACCAGGGCTTGAATGCGGGGGCGAGTTACGATAACGGTGGTACGCCTCCACACTCCTTGCCACCGCAGACGATACAAAAAATTTCCTTCCCTGCCCACACCTGCGAATCGGTACTTCCACCAACCCCATGCTACAGCCGGAGGTATAAAAAAGAGCGATAGTAATCCCAACGGATAAAACATCATCGTAAGCACCGGTACACCCACTAACGGCATCCACAGGGAGCGTACGATATATCGCTTTCGCACGTGTTTCGGTAGGCTAGTAACCACCACATCTGTTGAAAATTCCGGAACAAACTCCGCTAAAAAAGGTTTTATATCTCTCATACGAATTAAAGGGAACAAAACGGTTGAATCGCCATTTTCATTCCCAAAACCTGCACTTTCCACATGCAAAGCTGCTAAACCAAAAGGTTGCCGCAGAACTCCCTCTACAACTCGGATTGCTTGAATGCGCGCTAATGGAATGGATACCCTTTTTTTCTCCAACCATCCTCTCTGTAATAGTAAATCATTTCCTTCTCGTCGAACCGTAAAGTGAGCATTTGTAAGTATAGTTCCCACTATCGCCAACATCCAAGAAAGAAAGAGAACGCTAAACAATACTAAGAGAACCGTAGCCACCGATAGGGCAGAAACGGAAGACTGAAATAAATGAAACCAATCTAATGATGACCACCACTCACTCATTTGTAACAACTCATATACTGTAGAGAATAGCCCTCCGATCAATGGAAAGACGATTCCAATTCCGCCTGAAGTCGCTCCCGCAAGAAGGAGCTCCTTTGTCTGCAGTTTTCGTTCACTCTTCCTCTGATCAGCTTTTATACTACCCTCGCCACTCTTTTCGTCTTCTTTTTCAGATAAATTCTTTTTCAGCGCTATTTGTAGGTTATACGCATCACTTCTTAACAAGGCATCCATCGCCACCTCAGGCTCAGACCCTCCTGCGGTTTCAATTCGCACACGAACCAACCCAAATAAGCGATGAAATATCCCCTCTGTCAAATCGATAGATTGAATTCTTGATTGTGGGATTATTCGCTGTTTGCGAACCCAGATCCCACTATGAATGACCAGCTCATTTCCTTTAATCATGTATGTATACCTACGCCAACTGTAAAATCCCAATCCCAAGAATATTAGAATCATAAAGATGAGCGAACTCCCTACAACCACTAATAAGTTTCCGCTCAACCTACCTGATGTCACCGCATACACAACAAGAAAAACGGAAGGAGATACCCATGATCTAATCGCTTGAAATAAATGAATAAGGACATAGAGAGGATGTTGTCTTCGTGGCTCAAACATCATCTATCACCCGCGCTAACTCCGCGATGCGATCTCGCAGCAACTCTGCTGTTAATTCCTCTAACGCTGGTATTTCATGAGTTCCAGCCGCAGTGGAAATCATTACTGCAGCTAAACCATATCGGCGTAATAATGGTCCCTGTTTCGTATCCACATGCTGGACACGTACCATCGGTATCAAGGTACGCTTTACTATCCATACCCCGTACTGAAGTTCAATCTCATTCTCTGTCACTTCATAACGCCACCGCTTCCAGCGTAGCTTAGGCCATCCCCATATCATCCACGAGCCTATAACCACTAGAATAGGTATCACTAGAGCAGTTAGCCACATGCTCACTTCTATTCGATATAGTGCATATATAAGTACACTGAACAGTCCAATCAGGACTAAACCTATGATAACCCCTTCCCAATACCAGACTGTGAGTGCTTTCTCATCAATACGATGTTTAGGCTCGGCTCGCATCTGAACGTCCCCTCCCGCTTGGCAAAAAACCCAGGAAACATCATCCATGCCTCCTGGGTTTCTCATCTTATTCTTTATTATCTAATGTATTACAATAACTTCATTACGTTACGAACTGAATCAGCTGATTGATCCAATGCTTTTTTCTCTTCATCAGATAGATCCAATTCGATGATCTTCTCAATACCAGCGCCACCAATCACTGTGGGTACACCAAGGTACATATCTTGATAACCATACTCACCCTCAAGATAAGCGATCGCAGGCAAAATACGTTTCTTATCTTTCAAAATAGCTTCTGTCATTTGTGTGAGTGAAGCTGCAGGTGCAAAATACGCGCTTGCATTCTTCATCAAACCTACGATCTCACCGCCACCCTTACGAGTACGCTCTACAATCGCATCTAAGCGATCTTGTGGTATCAGTTTGGAAAGAGGAATGCCCCCCGCGTAAGAGTAACGAATTAATGGTACCATATCATCACCGTGTCCACCCAATACGAAGCCACTTACATCCTCTACGGACACGTTAAGCTCCTGTGCGACAAAAGTACGGAAACGAGCGGTGTCTAGTACACCAGATTGTCCAATGACACGGTTTTTCGGGAACCCACACGTACGGAATACTTCATATGTCATTGCATCCACCGGGTTGGTCAAAACGATGATGATACTTTCTGGAGAGTGTTTTGCTACTTCTTGCGCAACGCTCCTCATAATCTTAGCGTTAGTCGCAACCAGATCATCACGGCTCATACCTGGTTTCCGTGCAATTCCAGCTGTAATGATAACAACATCTGAACCAGCGGTCTCTGCATAATCAGAGGTGCCAACAATGTTAGAATCAAACCCTTGTACTGGACTTGCCTCTAGCATATCAAGTGCTTTCCCCTTCGTTGGATCTTCTACCTGAGGGATATCGACCAATACAACATCGCCTAATTCTTTTTGTGCCACCATTAAAGCAGTGGTCGAGCCAGTAAAGCCTGCACCGATAACAGAAATTTTTCTCCTCTTAATTGCCATGTCTATCTTCCTCCCCTAAGTTATAGATTTTCAATCAGTTTCTCCGCAAACTGCGAACATTTTACTTCTGTCGCTCCATCCATGAGACGAGCAAAATCATAGGTAACCGTTTTTTGCGAGATTGTTTTTTCCATTGCACCATAAACAAGATCAGCCGCATCTTGCCATCCTAGGTGTTCTAACATCAATACTCCGGAGAGAATCAGTGAACCTGGGTTGACCTTATCCATCCCAGCATACTTTGGAGCAGTCCCATGGGTAGCTTCAAAGATCGCATGCCCTGATTCATAATTGATGTTTGCCCCTGGTGCAATCCCGATGCCTCCTACTTGCGCCGCTAACGCATCCGAAATATAGTCCCCATTCAAGTTGAGTGTGGCGATCACATCATACTCGTTCGGACGAGTTAAAATCTGTTGTAAGAACGCATCTGCGATCGAATCTTTAATGATTACTTTTCCAGCCGCTTCTGCTTCTGACTGTGCACGATTAGCTTCCTCTTTACCCTTCTCTTCCACAATCCGATCATACTCGGCCCAAGTAAAGGTTTGCTCAGAAAACTCTTTCTCCGCTAGCTCATATCCCCAGCGTTTAAAAGCACCTTCTGTATATTTCATGATGTTGCCTTTATGAACCAAGGTGACACTTTTGCGACCATGATCCAATGCATATTGTATGGCAGAGCGCACCAAACGTTCTGTACCTTCACGAGAAACTGGTTTTAGCCCAATTCCAGACGTTTGCGGGAAACGGATTTTCTTAACGCCCATTTCCGTTTGTAGGAAGTGAATCATCTTTTCTGCATCTTTCGTCTCTGCTTGCCACTCAATCCCTGCATATATGTCCTCTGAATTCTCTCTAAACACAACCATATCTACTTGTTCCGGTTTTTTCACTGGCGATGGAACACCTTGAAAGTAACGAACCGGACGCAAACACACATATAGATCCAGCTCTTGTCGCAATGCAACATTAAGAGAGCGAATTCCTTCACCCACAGGAGTTGTCAAAGGACCTTTTATAGCAACATAGTATTCACGAATCTGGTTTAAAGTTTCTTCTGGAAGCCATTCATTCTTATGGTTGTATGCCTTTTCACCCGCATATACTTCTAACCATGCTATTTTCTTCTTTCCATCAAAAGCTTTTTCTACTGCTGCATCAAGAACACGCTTAGTTGCTTTCCATATATCTGTTCCAATACCATCACCTTCGATGAATGGGATGATAGGGTTGTTGGGAACACGAAGTTCTCCGCTTTTTTCAATGGTAATCTTCTCACCAATAGATTGGTGATTTATTGACACGTCTGTCCCTGCCATGAATCTTACCCCTTTTTTCTTCGTCTTTGTAATCCATTTTAAAACTTACAAGCACATAAAAACAGGGGGCACCGTCAAGTCCGCCCCTGCTGTCACTTCGCCACTGCTTACTAAATTAACGTTCGTTCATAGGAACGTAAGGTTGATGCGTTGGACCTACATATTCTGCACGAGGACGAATTAAGCGGTTATCTGCGTATTGTTCCATTACATGAGCAGTCCAACCGGAAACACGACTCATCGCAAAGATAGGCGTAAAGAGATCACGTGGAATACCTAGGTAGTTGTAAACCGAAGCAGAGTAAAAATCTACGTTTGGCTTCAATCCCTTTTGACTCACAATCATATCATCAATCTTAATGGACATCTCATACCACTTCTGCTCACCCGTAAGTTCAGCCAACTGCCGGGACATTTCACGCAGATGTTTTGCACGTGGATCTCCATCTTTGTACACACGATGACCAAAGCCCATGATCTTTTCTTTATTAGCCAACTTTTTATTAACCACAGCTTCTACTGCATCCAGCTCACCAATTTCTTCTAGCATTGCCATAACTCGTTCATTTGCTCCACCGTGCAGAGGCCCTTTCAATGTACCAATGGCTGTAGTAATAGCAGAATACATATCTGAAAGCGTAGCTGTCGTCACACGGGACGCAAAGGTAGAAGCATTTAGCTCATGATCCGCATGCAAGATCAAAGCTTTATCGACTGCTTTTACAGCTATTTCATCAGGCTCTTCACCAGTCAGCATATATATGAAGTTGCTAGCAAAACCATACCCAGAGCGAGGCGAAACCGGTTCTAAACCATTGCGCAGACGATGCAAAGTAGAAATAATTGTAGGCAATTTAGCAGTTAAATTAACTGCTTTTAGTTGATTTGCTTCAGTGCTATTATCATCTGCTTGCGCGTCAAATAATCCTAAAGCGGAAATGGCAGTACGTAGGATAGCCATTGGATGAACATCTTTTGGATACGCCTTCATCTGCTCCAATAACTGTTGAGGTAGCGTCGCATGCGCATCCAGTTGCACTTTTAATTCATCCAATTGTGCTTGCGTCGGAAGAGAACCATTCCACAATAAATATATAACCTCTTCAAAGCTAGCGTTGTCTGTTAAATCATCGATATTAATTCCACGATAGGTGAGAACACCATCGATGATTGAGCTAATTTGTGATGTAAGGGCTACGATGCCCTCCAATCCTTTTGCATTAGACATATGATCTGGTCGCTCCTTTACTTAAAAACGTATAAGATATAGCACCCTCATGCCGCGGCCGAACAGCCGGTCTGACTTGGTCGGTATGTAATCTTCATACCCCATGTCCCAATCAATCTGTATAGAAATAACAAACGTGAAAGCACATGATCAATCTTTACTGCAATACCTGTCTGCGGTTCACACTATATGTAAAAATTAATCAGATGCTTACACATTCACAAGCGAAGAATGAATCCTGACTGTTTTGCCCTTTTTAGTTTACCATAAATAAATTCTCATATCATCTACAGAAGTAGAATGGTCCCGTCCAATTCCTATGGGAGGAGATACTCTTTTTCCTTTTTTTAACCACGAGTTTCATAGTATAATGTAAGCAGTTATGAGAACGGAGGAATACGATGAATAATCCGCTACGTGGACAGTTGACCCGAGGAGTTATTGTCCTGTTCTCTACTCTACTCCTCGCATTTACCCTCATCATTTCGGTCCCTTTGCTCTATCCCTTCATTATCGGGTGGCTGATTGCAATGATGATCGAACCAGCTGTCCGGTGGTTACATACACGCTTACGCTTCCCTCGTTGGACAGCTGTCACTTTAATGCTCACAATTATTATTGGCCTTTTCACCTCATTGTTTCTGTTTATTATCTCACGCATCGTCATCGAGGTAACCAGGCTTACCGAACGTCTTCCTGAGTATTTTAACGATCTCAATCAGTATCTATTCAATACCTTATTGCATGAAGAATCACCTATATCGCGTATCATTCACCAGACGCAAGAATACCTTGAAAATAATCCCGCTCAAAAAACACAGATCATGGATAGTATACAGGATAATATGGGAGTATTTACTCAAAAGGGGACTGAACTTCTAACCAAAATTATTGATTGGATCGCCGTTTTCCTTACCGACCTACCCTATATTTTAACGGTATCCATCTTTATCATACTCGCCTCTTTCTTCATCTCACTCAAGTGGCCACGCTTGATGAATACCGGACAAACAATCATACCCGAAGAGATTCATTTTACCCTCGGTGTGATTTTCAATGATCTACGGCGTGCCTTACTAGGATTCTTACGTGCCCAACTCACATTAATCAGTATCACATTTATGATCGTGTTTATCGGCTTATCCATCTTGCGTGTCGAGTATGCACTCACTCTTGCATTGATCATTGGCTTTGTTGATCTTCTTCCCTATCTAGGAGTAGGCGCTGCCATGGTCCCCTGGATTGGATATCAATTTCTTTCTGGCGATTTGTCACTGGCCATTGGCCTTCTCGTTCTTTACTCTGTCATCGTCGTATTCAGACAGATGATTGAGCCAAAATTGATCGGTACAAGTATAGGTCTAGATCCGCTTCTTACCTTAATCTCTTTCTTTGTTGGACTTCAACTGTTCGGTATTATCGGTTTGCTCGTTGGACCCGTTATCATGGTGATCATGCTCACCTTATACCGGGCACATGTATTCCAGGATTTATGGCGCTACATTCGCGGTAACCCGTTAAAATTGACGGATCGTCATCTATAAAATATGAGCATCTCTCTTTATACGAAAAGAGCCAAGTAGCATACCGCCTTGGCTCTTTTTAAAAGCGACGCCACATTATATCACCACGTGTCATCCTTTTGATCAACCACTTTTTCATCCCCAATTTTACTATTGCACGTGTATACGGAACCAGGAGAAGAAAACCGATAAAATCAGTAAAAAATCCAGGAGTAAGCAGTAACAATCCCCCACTTAAAATAGATATTCCGTCTAAAATCTCATCCCCTGGAAGTTTTCCACGTTTCATGCGGTGGTTTGCAAGTTGCCACGTCTTCATCCCTTCATTGCGAGCCAGATAACCCCCAACGACACCAGTGACAACGACCATCAGCACAGTAGGTACTGCTCCAAGCCATCGCCCCACACTGATAAGCCCCCAAATCTCCAGTGCAGGAATAGCGATTAATAAAAGTATAAGCCAACGCAGCATCTCCTCATCCCCTTTGTCAGACTATCTTCTCGATACCTACCAGTTTTTTCACGGTAATCCTCTTCATCAATATTTTTTCCCCTTTTCACACATACTGTTCATATCCCCCTCATCAAAAAGCCTACAATAGTAGTGAGGCACTTTATTCGCCACGCAACTTTTTTTAACAGTGAAAGGAGTCATAGCAACATGAAAGAACGAGCTCGTAAGAAAAGGCGGCGGTTACGCTGGTGGATCTACCCGCATCTCATCGGTATTTAATTTGGGATATAATGAAAAGCTGACTAATGCGCCTTCCTACATGCTTAGTCAGCTTTTATTTTTCCCACTCACTTATAGCACATTAGCCCTACCCGAAAAAATACGCCCCTTCTGTCCGTCAAGCGTAATTTCCATCCCATCTTTTAATTTTTGAGTGGCATCATTAACCCCTACCACCACAGGAATACCTAAGCTCAGTCCTACCACAGCGGCATGTGAAGTGAGTCCACCCTCTTCGGTAATAATAGCCTTGGCTTTCTCCAAAGCTGGCATCAAGTCGCGATCGGTACCCATCGTAACAAGAATATCCCCTTCATTCATTTTTTCCAAGATTTCATCTACCGTTGTCCCGGTTACTACCTTGCCCGTTACCACATCACCACCAATGCCTTGACCACTAGCAACCATATCGCCAATGATGTGTACCTTCATAAAGTTGGTAGAACCCGCAGTTCCCACAGGAACACCTGCGGTAATCACTACCACATCCCCCATCTTTACCAGCTCGCTTTGCAATGCGCTTTCAATTGCGCGCTGTAACATCTCATCCGTATTCTTTACATGCTTCCCCTTGACGGAATACACTCCCCACGCCAGCGTTAGCTTACGCAATACCTTTTCATGCGGTGTAACCGCGATGATAGGAACATGTGGACGATATTTGGAGACCAGCTGCGCTGTGTATCCGCTCTCTGTTGGGCACACGATAGCAGAACAAGGAAGGTGTTCAGTCGAATGAACCACCGACTGGCTAATAATATCAGTTACACTTTGTTGATGATGTTGTGACCGCGCACGATAGCTATCCCGATAACGAGGAGAAGACTCTGTTCGCTCTGCAATCCGTCCCATAGTAAGAACAGCTTCCTCCGGGTATTTTCCGATCGCAGTTTCACCAGACAGCATAATCGCATCTGTCCCGTCTAAAATAGCGTTAGCCACATCACTAGCCTCTGCACGTGTCGGCCGTGGATTTCTCTCCATCGAATCCAGCATCTGTGTTGCTGTGATCACGGGCTTTCCTAACCGGTTGCATTTTTGAATCAACTCTTTCTGAACAAGCGGCACTTCTTCCGCAGGGATCTCCACCCCTAAATCCCCGCGTGCCACCATCAAACCATCCGACACCATCAAGATCTCATCTAAATGTTCCAACGCCTCTTGATTTTCAATTTTAGATATTACAGGAATATCCGCACCTGTCTGCTCTAAAATGCGGCGCAGATCAAGAATATCCTCTGCTTTCCGTACAAAGGAAGCCGCAATGAAGTCCACTTCCTCTGCGATACCAAAACGTAAATCGTCCGCATCTTTTTCAGTGATCCCAGGCAGGTTTACTTTTACTCCAGGTACATTTACCCCTTTTTTCTCTTTCAACCTACCACTATTTAACACTTTACAATAAATTTCCGTTCCTTCTACTTTTGTGACTTGTAAGCGAATCAACCCATCGTCTACCAAAATAAGGTCGGACTTCTTCACGTCCTGTGGCAACTGATGATATGTAATCGAAACACGATGTTGATCCCCCAAGATCTCTTCTGTTGTTAACGTAATCTGGGCACCTTCTTCTAACTGATACCCTTCCTGTGCGCGAGATAATTTCCCGGTACGTATCTCCGGTCCCTTGGTATCTAAAAGAATGGAGACAATACAGCCTGCTTCTGCCGCTGCCTGCCGTATATTCCGTATCCGCTCGCGATGTTCTTCATGTGTACCATGTGAAAAATTAAGCCGTGCTACATTCATTCCCGCCTTCATCAACTTCTTTAGCTCTTCTACACTTTCACTTGCAGGTCCTATTGTACAAACAATTTTTGTTTTACGCATCAGTTCCACCTCATCTTAAATGGCTAAGATCTCTGCCAGATCATACATGGACAAATCAGCTGTTCGTTTGGTTGCCAGTGCCTCCCTCAACGGCACCGCTTTTATCTCATTACGATGAATGGCCACCATCTGTCCGCACTCACCTGCAAGCAGCACATCGACTGCCTTTGCTCCCATGCGACTAGCTAATACACGATCCATCGCTGTCGGTGTTCCACCTCGTTGGATATGACCCAACACGGTCACACGAGTATCATAGCCTGTTATCGATTCGATCTTTTCTTTCGCTTCTGTCCCACTACAAACTCCCTCTGCCACGATAATAATACTATGCCTTTTTCCGCGCTTATTCCCTCTCTTCAAACGGTGCGCAATTTCATCCCACTGTACGGGCGCCTCCGGGATTAATATCGACTCCGCCCCATCAGCTAAACCCGCCCACATGGCTATATCACCCGCATTCCTTCCCATAACTTCAATAATAAAGGTGCGTTCGTGAGAAGAAGCGGTGTCACGAATCTGGTCAATCGCATGGATGACAGTATTCACAGCTGTATCAAATCCTATGGTAAAATCCGTTCCCTCAATATCGTTATCAATCGTCCCAGGAACCCCCACTGTAGGAAAGCCCTTATCATTTAATGCTAATGCTCCACGGAACGACCCATCACCACCAATCACGATTAACCCTTCGATATTTTCCTTACGCAAGTTACTAAGAGCTTGATCCTGTCCCTCCGCCGTCCGAAACTCCTCACAACGGGCCGTATGCAAGATTGTTCCACCACGATGAATAATATCCCCAACAGAACCGACGGATAATCGAGTCCAATCTGCCTGGATTAAGCCCATATATCCACGATAAATTCCATATACTTCGATTCCATGATACAAGCCCTTTCTCACAACGGCACGGATAGCCGCATTCATGCCAGGCGAGTCCCCTCCACTCGTCAGTACAGCGATTCGCTTCATCTCTTGTTCACTCCTTGCCTTCACTTAAATCTACATCCATTTCTGCTTAACTATATGGCACATGGTATATCATCATATCGGATTACCATTCCACCCGATCGGAGACGATGCTTATGTTCATCTTTTTTTCATACCCCAAACCTCTTCTTTTTACACCTAAGCCTAGATGCAAACAGGATAAGAAAAGAGAAGCCGTGGGCATCAACCCACGGTCGTATAATCACCGATTTTCGCATATTTTTCATAGCGATCTTGTAGAAGCTCATCCCCACTCATCTCAAGTAGAGGAGATAATTGCGCACCGAGGGACTTTTTCAACAAAGATGCCTGTTGAGTAGGGTCTTGATGTGCTCCTCCTTTTGGTTCAGCCACAATCTCATCCACCACCCCGAGCGACTTCAAATCTTGAGCATTAATTTTTAGGGCGCTCGCCGCTTTTTGCGCCTCGCTTGCATCCCTCCACAAGATAGCTGCGGCCCCTTCTGGTGATATCACTGAGTAATAAGCGTGTTCGAGCATTAACAAGCGATTGCCTACACCGATAGCTAGTGCTCCTCCACTCCCTCCCTCGCCAGTAACCACACAGATAACGGGAACCCTCAAACCTGCCATCTCGCGAAGGTTACGAGCGATAGCCTCACTCTGTCCCCGCTCTTCCGCTTCAATCCCAGGGTGTGCACCTTGTGTATCAATAAAACAGATAATCGGACGTCCAAACTTATTTGCTTGTAGCATTAAACGTAATGCCTTCCGATATCCTTCTGGGTGAGGTAAGCCAAAGTTGCGAGCAATCTTTTCTTTTGTATCTTTTCCACGCTCATGCCCGATCACCGTTACCGGAAGCCCATCTAATTTTGCAATCCCCCCCATAATAGCAGGGTCATCACCATATAATCGGTCACCATGAAACTCCATAAAGTTAGTAAAGATCTTTTCTATATAATCCTTCGTTGTAGGACGATGGGAATGACGAGCAATCTGTACCTTTTGCCATGCATTTAAATTACCGTAGATTTCATTTTCCAAGCGCTCTACTTTTTCTTCTAGGCTACGAAGCTCCACCGACATATCAATGCCCTTCTCCTCTGAAAACGCTTTCAATTCTAGAACTTTACTACGCAACTCTACCAATGGTCGTTCAAAAGGTAAGTACCCATTATTCATGTCTCTGCCCTCTTTTCACAGTGCAAATCCAAGATATTCAATATGGTTTCTTTCATCTTATGACGAGGAACAACTTGATCTAACTGACCATGTTTTAATAAAAATTCAGCAGTCTGAAAGTCATCAGGAAGTTTTTGACGTACGGTTTGTTCAATCACCCGCCTCCCCGCAAATCCAATCAGAGCCCCTGGTTCTGCTAAATTAATATCACCTAGTGAAGAAAAGCTAGCTGCTACTCCACCTGTCGTTGGATGCGTCATCACCGATATGAAGAGAACACCTTCTCGATGTAAACGCTCTAATGCTACACTTGTTTTTGCCATCTGCATCAATGATAGGACACCTTCTTGCATCCGTGCCCCTCCAGAAGCTGAAAACAAAAGAAAAGGATATTTTTTGGTTGCTGCCTGTTCGACAGCTCGAGCAATTTTCTCCCCGACCACAGCACCCATACTACCCATCCGAAAACGGGAATCCATCACCCCAATCACGACTGGAAAGCCGCCAATCGTTCCCTCTCCAGTAATAATCGCTTCGCTCAACTTCGTTTTCTCCATATCTTTTTTCACTTTATCTAGATATCCCGGGAATTGTAGAGGGTCTGTAGAAATTAAATCCGTGTCGTATTCAAAAAACCTGCCCTCATCAATGAGTGAATGGATTCGTTCAGGTGCCGTCATAGTGATATGAGCTTCACAATGTTTACATACTTTTAAGTTCTTCTCTAGTTCTTTAGCATAGATGATGGTTCCACAAACGTGACATTTTTGCATGATTCCCTCAGGTACATCTCGCTTGTTATGATCAGAGGGAACGCTGGCATATTTCCGCTTCTTGCGAAATAAATCCTTCAGCACGATAACACCTCTTCCGCATAATACAAACAACCCCTAGCCGCCCTAAAGAGAAGATCTACCTTCCCACAATTGGAGACTAAAGACTTTGTTTACAGCTTCAATTCTTCCTCATCAAAGCAAAATAAGTAATCCCACTAACTTTAGTACCATTATTACCAAATCAGGAATTAAAAGTGTCATAGTTGTTACTGTGCCAATTGCAAAAGTCTTGCCATAGCAGTCCAACATTCCTTTGCTCGTACACAGGCAATCAGTGATTTTCGTGATTGAATCGCACGATCTACATCCTCTTGCTGAAAGGGAGAGGGTAGCGTATTTCCGTACTCCACCACCAGACGCCAAATTTTTAATAGGAGTGAATGATGAGCAGAACGAACCAGCGTATGATGAAAGTTTCGTACTTCTTTTTGAAAGTGAACTTGGTTATCTTTCACTTTATGCATCTGAACGACATGCATGTCCAGTTTATACATATCATTTTCCGTCGCATGCTTGGCTGCCAAATAGATGGCGTTTGCCTCTAACAACACCCACAATTCCAGCAGTTCCTGTTCAGATTTCGCATCCCGCAAGATATAAAAAGCCAAAATCTCCACAAACTGATTGCCTTCCATCTCGCTAAGAAAGGTTCCTTCTCCACGTCTGGTAGTAATAATCCCTAACAGTTCGAGCGAACGCAACACCTCTCGCACAGTCGCACGACTCGAACCTAACCTTTCTGCTAACTCCCGCTCTGAAGGAAGGCGGCTCCCAGGCTCCAGCTGATCAATTGTAATTAGCGCGTTTATTTGGCTTAGTAAAGACTGAAACTTGTTAGAACCAACTGCTGGCAACACGAAGAGCCTCCTCCACTCCTAGCAAATAATTATTTAATGGTACCTGTTAACCGCAAGGTTTTCTCATACACATCTTTAGGATCAACATGAACCCGTGCTTCTCCTGTCTCAATTGCAGCCTGTGCTACCGCCTGCGCCACATGAGGGGCGACTCTTGGGTCAAAGGGTGCTGGGATCACGCTTTGATCTTCCCGTAAAGCCCTTTCATCGATCAACTTAGCAATGGCATGTGCAGCAGCTACTTTCATCTCTTCGTTAATCGAACGAGCACGCACATCCAGAGCCCCACGAAATATTCCAGGAAAAGCAAGAACATTGTTTACCTGATTCGGAAAATCAGACCTTCCAGTTCCGACAACCTTTGCCCCGGCCTCGTAGGCAAGATCCGGCATTATTTCTGGGGTGGGATTTGCCATTGCAAAAATAATAGGATCTCGATTCATTGATCTTACCATCTCAGGGGTTACAGCTCCTTCTACCGATACCCCAATAAACACATCGGCGCCTTTCATCGCGTCTGCTAAATTCCCCTGAATCCCTTCTGGGTTGGTTACTTTGGCAATCTCCTCTTTCACCGCATTCATTCCAAAGGGACGACCATCATATATAGCACCTTTGCTGTCGCACATCACCACATGGTGTACGCCCATATTAAGCAATAATTTTATTATAGCAATTCCCGCTGAGCCTGCCCCATTCGCAACAACCCGAATCTCATCCATACGTTTATTGACCAAGCGACAAGCATTAATCAACCCTGCCAGTGTCACAATAGCCGTACCATGTTGGTCATCATGAAACACAGGAATATCTAATTCTTTCTTTAAGCGCTCCTCGATTTCGAAGCATTTGGGCGCTGCGATATCTTCCAAGTTAATTCCGCCAAATCCAGGAGCTATGCGTTTGACGGTTTCAATAATATGATCTATTTCGCTGGTATCTAAAACAATTGGAAAAGCATCTACACCCGCAAATGACTTGAAGAGAACAGCTTTTCCTTCCATCACAGGTAAAGAAGCATGGGGACCAATATTCCCCAACCCTAAAACTGCTGTCCCATCAGATACGACCGCCACCGTATTTCCTTTCATCGTATATTCATATATAGTATGCGGATGGTTGTGAATCTCTTTACAAGGCTCAGCCACCCCAGGTGAGTAAGCTAAACTTAAGTCATGTGTGTTTTCAACAGGAACTTTCGATTCCACACGCAACTTTCCTTGGTGATCACGATGCAAGCCGAGCGATTCTTCACGAAATGAAGACAAACACATTCACTCCTTTTTTCGCAGTGGTCTGACCACCTATCTTATTCTTATTATATCAGAGTATTCAATAGCATAACATGAACTTTCACTTACTAATCACAAGCGTTGTATAGGGTAACCCTACCATACAATCCATACCAAATATAGGAACTCCAAATTTAGGCCGATGAACAAACTGATCGAACTAGCCCCTAATAAAAGTTATAAGCTACAGCTCCCCTGTTTGTTTCGATCAAATAAGCTAGCATCGCCATATCGGGAAAAAATAAACAATAAGTACAACCACATACTCCCGTCAGCGATGACATAAAAGATACGTTGCAAATAAAAATAGTAACAAGCCTTCTACACGCAGGATCGAGAAAAGCCCAAGATCCCTTGGGCTAAACAATTCGACAACCTTTAGAGTGAATCCTTTTCCCCATTGATCTCATACCGGCTAAAATCGGGGTATTCATGAGCAATCCGCGCGGACGCCGCTGCTGCGATCCCTGAGACCAGATCGTCTAAAAAAGCGTGAACCATGCCCTTATTGCTATTTAACTGACTGATGATCCCATTTTTATTCTTGTCTAAGTATCCAAAGCTCGTTAGACCGATTGTTCCATATACATTAGTAATACTGAGCGCCACAATTTCGTCTATCCCGTACAACGGTTCATCGGATTCTAACATCTGCTGCAAGGGATAGGGAAGCTTTTTTTGCTCCGCTAACTCATCCAGCGCCACTCCCGTAATGATGGCATGTTGTACTTCCCGCTTTTTCAAAACGGTATCTACACTCTCCACACACTCTCTGCGGGTTAACTGAGGATGAAACTTCAGTTGTAGATCATATACAATATCGGCAATTGCTTCGATGGTTACACCTCGCCGATCTAAAAGCTCGATCGCATGCTCATAAAACATTCATATCACCTATTTCTCTCATGGTTAGCTAACTCGTATTTCATCGTATGTTTTTCTTCCCATGCCCGTGTCCACGGCAGATAGCCAAGCGGGTTAAGTAAAGCGCACTGCTCGCGTTCCTAGGATAGACTGGATTTCCTCTCGGCATGCGTCTGTAGGAGAAATTCCATATTTGGTAAGGGGTAAGGCTAACAGTTTTTGTGACTGCTGGTAGTAGAGAAAGACAGGTACCTCGCCTCGATGGCGTTGCAATACTTGTTTAAGTTGAAAGAGGCTCTTCTCATTCTCGTCCGTTATTAACAAGTATACTTTTGTTACGGATCCGTCTCCGTTCCTCTTCCTTTCCTGTATCGCGGAGGTCTGTTCCACCTTCAGCAATTGTTTTGCTATCAAACGTATACCCTTCTCATCGACTTGCACACTCCCATATACACATACAGGGTCTTCTTCTTTTAACAGAAGTTGCACCTCTTGATACACCTTCGGAAACAAGATTACTTCGATACTGTGCACTTTATCTTCTACCGTAGCAAAAGCCATTTTTTCCCCTCGTTTGGTCGTGATCGTTTTCACCTGTGTCAGCAAGCCACCTACACGAACTTGCTTTCCCTCTTTCTCCTCTAACGCTTCTTTAAGAGTATGAGTTGACACTTGACGCAATTGAGATTCTACCGCATCCAATGGATGTGCAGATATATATAACCCTAACATTTCTCGCTCTGCCTGTAACTTCTCCTGCTCGGAATATGGAGTAATCCCTTCATACGTATATTTCTGAGGAACTGATGGAAGGACCGATTGATCAAATAAACTCATCTGATCCCGGGATCCCTTTTTCATTCCTGCTCCATTTTCTAACGCTTCATCTAGCATTGCTAGTTGTTGAGCCCGATGTCCAGAAAGGGAATCAAGTGCACCCGCTTGAATCAAAGCCTCCAACACCCTCCGGTTTACCACCCGTAAATGAATTCGCGCGCATAAGTCAAACAGATCACGGTAAGGGCGATCTTTTCGTTCGTGTATAATCGAATCAATTGCGTGTAAACCCACATGTTTAATGGCTGCTAGACCAAAGCGAATTCGTCCTTGTTGCACAGCAAAATTACGTCCACTCTCATTTACATCTGGCAGTAACACTTCAATCCCCATCCGACGAGCTTCCTCAATGTACTCCGCCATCTTGCTATGATTCCCCACCACTGAAGTTAGCAGTGCTGCCATAAAGTAGAGCGGATAGTTTGCTTTCAAATAGGCGGTACGATATGCCAATACCGCATATGCGGCAGAGTGACTACGATTAAAACCATAATCAGCAAAGCGAACGATCAGATCATATACCTCATGTGCTACTTGCTCATCATATCCTTGCGCTCGGCACCCTTTTACAAACGTAATCCGTCCCTCATGCAATTCCGCTCTCTTCTTTTTTGAGACAGCTCTTCGTAAGATGTCTGCTTCCCCTAAGCGATAGCCAGCCATCTGCGCAGCAATCCTCATGATTTGCTCTTGATACACGATGATGCCATAGGTGCTGCTAAGAATGGATCGTAAGTCCGGATGAGGATAACTCACTTTTTCTTTCCCATGTTTAGCACGAATAAAGCGAGGGATTTGCTCCATGGGACCGGGCCGATATAGTGCTAACACAGCAATAATATCCTCAAATTCCGATGGGCGCAGCTCCTTTAACACCCGCCTCATCCCCATCGATTCCATCTGAAATACTCCCGTGGTATCAGCACGTGTCAATAGACGGTAAGTCGCTGGATCCTTAAATTCAGGATCTTCCTCCCAACCGGTTGTATCTACTCCATCTGCCTCCATTAACTCCATGGTGCGTTCAATCACAGTTAAATTACGCAACCCTAAAAAATCCATCTTTAATAGACCGATATCTTCCAGATCCCCCATCGGATACTGTGTCAGCGGAATCCCATCGCTTCCTTCCATCAAAGGCACATGTTCTGTCAACGGCGTTTCCGACATAACCACACCCGCTGCATGTGTAGAAACATGTCGAGGCAATCCTTCTACGCGGCGTACTTTACGCATAAGTCCTGCTATAGAGGCATTCTCATCACAAATTCTCTCTAACTTTGGTTCTAATTGGAACGCTTTTGCAAGTGTTATGCCTGGCCTAGCAGGAATCAATTTTGCCACCTGATCCACTTCGTGGTACGGAATACCCAATACACGCCCCACATCACGAACAGCGGCACGAGCTGCCATCGTTCCAAAAGTGATAATTTGTGCCACCCGTTCCCCACCATACTTTTCCTTTACATACCTAATCACTTCGTCACGCCGTTCATCATTAAAATCAATATCAATATCTGGCATGCTGATCCGCTCAGGATTAAGAAAACGTTCAAATAGCAAATCATAACGGAGCGGATCAATATCTGTGATATAGAGAACATAGGCAACAAGACTTCCCGCTGCCGAACCCCGTCCCGGTCCAGTCGCGATCTTCTGTTGATGAGCGAAACGAATGAGATCCCACACAATGAGAAAATAGTCACTAAACCCCATCTGATCTATCACGGCTAGCTCATACTCTAAGCGCTCATGTACTTCCGCTGTCACTTCTCCATAGCGCTCGATCACACCCTCTTCACACATCTTTTTTAAATACGAGCGAGCAGACTCGCCTGCAGGCACGGGAAAGCGAGGAAGCAATTTCTCTTTCAGAGGAATCTCCAGTACACACCGTTTCGCGATTCTTTCAGTATTGGTGATCGCTTCTGGAACATGACGAAAAAGTGATTTCATCTCCTCTTCCGACTTGAGATAAAATTGATCTGAGGGAAACCGCAAACGATTCGACTCTTGAAGTTTACGACCTGTTCCAATGCAGAGCAGGCAATCGTGTACATCACTATCACCTTGTTCAAGGTAATGAACATCGTTCGTAGCTATTAACGGAACTCCCCATGCTCGTGACCAATCAATCAATTTACGATTCACTTTTTGCTGTTCTGCAAGTTGATGATCTTGTAACTCAAAGTAAAAGTGATCTTCTCCAAAGATATCTTGATACTCCCTCGTTAGTCGCTGTGCCTCCGCCGTTTGATCAGCCAGAATCGCTCTTGGAATCTCTCCTGCTAAGCAGGAACTCGTTGCGATTAGCCCTTGATGAAAGCGACGCAACAGCTTCTTATCAACGCGCGGCTTATAATGAAAACCATCGAGATGAGCATAAGATGTGAGCTTCATTAAATTCCGATATCCTTGTAGATTGGTGGCCAGTAAAAGCAAATGATAAATATCTTTCCCACGTTCCTGCGATTTTTCACGATGATCACCCGCTGCCACATAAACCTCACATCCAATAATCGGTTTGATCCCATGAGCGCAACAGGCACGATAGAACGGAATGGCTCCATGTAAAACCCCATGATCTGTCATGGCTAAGGCATTCATTCCTAATGATTTCGCTTTTTTCACAAGCTCTTCAATACGTGCCGCCCCATCTAACAAACTATACTCTGTGTGTACATGCAGGTGAACAAATGAACCCATACTCCATCTACCTTCCGAACCTATGATCGCTTATTTACAATAAGTATAGCGCACGTTTCGTTCCATTTCCATCGAGCTAAAGGTGTAACTCCTCAACTATTTACGAAAACCAGACCATCTACTATCATGTAAGAAATTAAGGCATGTACTTGTCCACTTACTCTTTCACTAAAGGATGGAACATCAATGACACTTTTTCTCGCTTCCTTACCTATTCTTATCATCTTTTTTCTTCTTTTCATCTGTAAACGTTCCACTGTAGAAGCTGCACTCGTCGCTTGTATGTTCGCCATGTTGGTACCGTTTTTTTCTTCTAACTTCTCACTCCCACTTACAGATCTCTTACAAGCCGTCATAAAGGGGATATTAACAACAAGTATCGTTTCCTATGTCTTGATATTCGGTATTTTTCTCTATCATCTAATGAACGCGACAGGGGCGATTAAGTCTATCGCTCACTTTGTCGCCAGTACAACGGACAATCCAACACGCCAAGTCATACTGCTCGTACTGGCCTTTTCCCCTCTTCTGGAATCAGCTAGTGGCTTTGGTGTCTCTGTTGTTGTGATCACCCCTATTCTAATCTCTTTAGGATTTGATCGCTTCAAAGCAGTAGCCATGTCCATTATCGGACTTACCGCTGTCCCCTGGGGAGCACTAGCGACCGGTAGCCTCATCGGAGTCAGCTTAATTGATATGCCCCTCGAGCGCTTAGGAACAGGTACAGCCTTGTTTTCCATTCCCATCTTCTTTTATTTCGCTATCATCATCGTTCTGCTCGCTGGTGGTCTCCCCGCTTTGAAAAAGCATGCCGGGGAAATCATGTTGGTCAGTGGTACATTGTCCATCTCAATCTGGTTTTTCAGCTCTTCTGTCAGTGTGGAGTTAGCAGGTGTATTCGGAGGACTGTTGGCACTTTCTATTTACTCTATTTACAGTGGTTAAGAAAAAAGAGGGCATCTGCATCTGCCTATACATCACCACCTTACTATAAAGAGATTGTGCGTGCATTAAGCCCCTATCTCTTTCTTATTTTATCTTTATCTATTACCCGCACGATCCCAGCATTACAAGACGTATTTAGACACTATTTTGTTATCTCCTTACCTCAGTACGATTTTACACTCGCTCTTCTCTTCTCACCAGGGTTTTATCTCATGCTCGCCTGCCTCTATACGATCATCTCCTTCCGCCTTACGGGAGTAACTATCGCACAGAGCATGCGTCATTCGATTCGCCAATTTACTCCTGTCCTTCTCTCTACACTCGGATTTGTCATTATGTCGCAAGTAATGGTGTATGCCAATATGATCACTCTAATCTCCCAGTCGTTTGCACTATTCTTTGGTTCTTACTATTTATACATCGCTCCACTTATCGGTGGACTGGGCGGTTTTCTCACGGGGAGTAATACAGGTGCTAATGCCATGTTTATCCAACTTCAACTTAAGACTGCGGAAACGCTTCAACTCTCTCCCGACCTCGTTGCCTGGATCCAAAATAGCAGCTCTTCACATCTAGTGATGACTTTCCCCGCTCGTATTGTGCTCGCCGCCACCATCGGTGGGATCGGTGAGCGTGAAAATCAACTGCTTCGTTATATATTTCTTATCGGACTAGGAACCATTCTTCTATTAATGTGCGAGATATATATCAGTACGCATCTATTCTATTCGCTTGAGATATCACCCAGCTAGTCTCCATCTTCCGTCCGTACTCTTCTCATAACCACTGCCCTTCCCTCATATGATGAAAAGAAGAAGACAAGCTTTTAGGAGGAAGATATATGGGACAATTCTGGTCTACAACCGTCTTAGACTTTTTTATCGCACTAGGTGTTGTCCTAGGTGGGTCCGTCTTGGGAGGGATTGGAGCGCTGTTGACAAACCAACCTCCGATGGACACCATGTGGAATCTCGCCGATCAATTAAAGATCTGGGCTTTGGTAGCCGCGCTAGGGGGCACTTTTGATACGATACGTGCATTTGAAGTTAATATACTAGGTGGAGAGTTAAATCAGGTAGGGCAACAATTTATTTTTATTCTCAGTGCATTCATTGGAGCCCATACGGGAACCGTACTCATCCGGTGGCTCATCGGGGAGCCCTCCTAAATGAGGGTTCGTTCCCGCTTATTGGTGGCATTTATTTTCGGAAGCTTAATTGGTGCCATCGGAACGCTATTTATCTTTGGACAAAAATTAGACAACTTGTACTTAGAACGAGCTCAACTTTATTACTCTAATAATCAAAAACAAAAAGAAATTGTTCGTCTCACAGATGAGATTGAAAAATACGCTCAAAAAGATCTAGATCGCCAAGAACAAGCTGACCTTATCGAGAAATTTCAGATAGAATTAATTAGTGAGCAACGCTTCAAACAAGAAGATATTAAAGAGGAAGTGGCCACTATTCTCGACCCTTTTATCGGAAAATCAATGAAATGGATTAGCACTAACCCAGAGATGCTAGATAACATGTTAACTGATCGGACCATTTATGTTTCAGGCACTGGTAATTCCACTATAAAAGTTAATTTATCGCTAAAATATCTAGTCTTCGAACATTCCACCCTCCGTATTTGGGTGGAAGCCAAAAAAATAGAGGAGTAATTGTTTCTCCCCTTCCTCTACCCTCTCTATAGAGAGCCCCATTCTTTTGTCTACTTCCATGCATAAACATAAAATCTTAACAAACTGGTTACAGAAGTACAAAAGTAGTCGCAAAACTCTCCCCAATTGGGTATAATAAAGGTGGAAGGGAAGGGGGCATCCATGTATGATTATTAACCATAAAAGTATGTGCAAAGCAAAATTGAAGAGATTACTGGAGGGGTATTCCGCTTATACGGAATCGGACCAAGTAACGCAATTACTCATCAAAGAGCTGCAACAATTGGAGATCCCTGTCTTCATCGATCGAACCCCCCATGGCAACTGGTTCATTCCTGAGGAAGCCAAGGAACGAACCATGAATTAATTATACTCACGCCAAAATACGCATACCAGCAGGAGGAACCCAGAGTGAATTTACTCTTCATTACCATAATTACGATCACTTTAGGCTTAACTACTTATCACAGTATGCGCTATCATCGGGCGACCCAACCTCGCCTTCGTGGACTTCAACAAGCGAAGATGAACTTCTATATGGGGTGGCTCTTTATTGCGGTCGGCGCATTAAACCTCTCCTATACGGGTGGTTTCCTCCGCCTACTCATTATTATTCTTATCAGTCTAATTGGAGGTTTTAATCTCATCGTGGGGATTCGAAACTGGAGACGATACCACAATCAGCCTGAAACAGATACCCACTCTTCACAAAAGTAATCACCTCCGGTAGCATACCGAAGGTGATTACTTTTCGTTTTCATCATCGCTCCATCATCTGTGCACTCAACATCGCCTTTGCGACGATCTGTCCTTCTGCATATACCTCGATATCCACCTTACCTACCTTACGTCCAATATCTAATGCACGTGGAAGAATATCAATTTCGCTTTCTAACTGTACTGGCTTTAAGGTGTACATCGTAAAACTTTCCATCACCAAATCTCCACGCTGTTTTCGACGCAAATGACGAAAAGCAGCCTCTGTCATCAGACCAGTCAATACTCCCGAGCTCATATTACCAAGGGCATCCGTCATCTGAGGAGTCACTCGACCACGAAAAAGACGATTTCCTCCCTCACCCTCTTCTTCCTCAAAACCTTGAAAAATCAAATCATTGATGGTTTCCCCCACATGCGGTTGCTTTTGCATATATTGAAGGGATTTAATCACATCCTGCCTGCTAATCACTCCTAGAAGATGACGTTGCTCATTACATACAGGTAATAACTCAATCCCTTCCCACACCATCTTATGCGCTGCTGTCGCAAGCGACGTTTGCGGGCGCACCATAATCGGGTCTTTCGTCATTACCTTTTCTAATAATTCGTGTGAAGCATGACCCATCACATCTTTAGCTGTAACAATTCCTTGTACTCTGCCTGCTTCATCCACAATAGGATAACGACTGTGCCCCGTATCTAGCACGCTCTGATCATATTTCCAAATTGGGTCTTTAAGGAACAGACTAACCGGTTCTGCCTCCTCACCCAACATATCTTCTACCAATAAGATCTCTTTTTTGATCAAGCGATCATAGATGGCACGGTTAATCATAGAAGCGACCGTAAAGGTATCGTAGCTACTAGAGATCACTGGTAGCTCTAATTCATCTGCTAGTTCTTTTACTTCCTCCGTTGTTTCAAATCCACCTGTGATCAAGACCGCTGCGCCCCGCTCTAAGGATATTCGATGTACATTATCTCGGTTTCCCACAATCAAAAGATGGCCCGGCTCCACATACCGCATCATCGCTTCTAATTTCATCGCACCGATCACAAAGCGATTTAGCGTTTTGTGTAATCCCTCTCGTCCACCTAACACATTGCCATCCACGATATTAACCACTTCAGCAAAGGTTAACCTCTCAATCTCTGAACGCTGCATTTTTTCAATGCGAACGGTACCCACCCGATCAATGGTACTCACTAATCCCTTGGTTTCTGCATCTTTAATCGCCCGATAAGCAGTCCCCTCGCTCACACTAAGTTCCCGGGAAATCTGCCGTACTGAGATTTTGTGACCAACCTCAAGGCTTTCTATAAATTGTAAGATTTGTTCATGCTTTGTGGCCACGTCTATAAACCCTTCTTTCTCCGACTCGCTTTTAACACATTATACACTCTTTTCCCACGTAATCACAAAGCGAAAGGGATTATCATCCACTTCTTCTCCTTCTGCCTCGCTTAACAAGCCTTTGTTCTTCTCCTCGTTCTCTTAACCACTTTTCCCACCTCTTACGCTCCTCTTTCCTATTTCTTACCTCCACAATCATTAAAATCTTTTTCCAATAGGCCGCCACCATAAGTAGAGCCAATCCTATCCACAATAATGAAAAAAGAGAAGCACCATTGCTCCAGCCTGGGGTCGGAATTGTTATTACTCCATATAACATAAGACTACTTGCTAGTATTAATCCTGTTTTAGCACGTGTCATCACATCATCTCCTCCTCATAAGGTTTCTCTATCACAATATGTACAGACACTATCCCCCATGCACAAAAAAGAGCGCACCCGCAGGCGCACTCATCAAGCCCTTCTTCTCCTTAAGCTTAAGATCGGGAGACTCTAAGCCGAGCCTAGTCCCATTCCAAAGAGAATACGACCCTCTTATAAGAAGCTATATTCTTATATATTCCCCTGGTGCTAGTACCCTCCCATCGACACCTTCTTTCTTTAACGCTTCAACAAATGCATCACCATCTTGTTCAATTACGGGAAAGGTATTATAGTGCATCGGAATCACTTGCTTCGCACCTACCCAATGAGCCGCAAGCAAAGCATCTTCAGGACCCATCGTAAAGTTATCGCCAATAGGTAATAGAGCTAAATCAATATCTTCCCGCTCTCCAATCAACTTCATATCCTGGAATAGACCTGTATCCCCTGCATGATATACTGTTTTTCCATCCATCGTAAGCAAGATTCCCGCTGGCATACCTGTATACACAATCTCTTGTTTCCTTTCATCCACATAAGCCGAACCATGAAAAGCTGGGGTTAGCTTTACCCGACCAAAGTTAAACATATAACTTCCCCCAATATGCATCGGGTGCACCTCTAACCCTTGCCATCCTAACCACGTTGCTAATTCAAAAGGGGCAATCACTGTTGCCTTGTTATGTTGGGCAATCGATACGGTGTCGCCCACATGATCACCATGGCCGTGAGTAAGTAAAATATAATCTGTTTCAATGTCTTTCACATCTATTTGTGCCAGCGGGTTATCTGAAATAAAGGGGTCAATAATTAAACGATGACTATTATTTTGCAATTGAAAGCAGCTTTGGCCATGGAAAGTGATCTGCATGATAAAACCTCCTATTTCTCTGCTTGTTGAAATACTTGCTCAATCGGTTCAGAAATGATTTTGTTAATATCCTGTAAAATGATCCCTACCCTCTGCTCTGCCTGCATAAACACTTGTAGTGCAGACGACTGCTTAACTTTCTCCATCAACTCGCTCGCTTCCTGCTTCTCCTCATCCGTAAGTTGCTCCCCACTCATCTGTTTTTGTGCCCACTGCGTCTGCTTCTGACGCATATTTACTAATAACTGTTCCTGCACAGGATCTAGCCTTACCGCATTTAACGCTCGCTCTAAAGCACTTAGCTCATCTGATTGACGAAATGCTTTAGCCATCTCGTGCGCAATATCATACAAATTTTGCATTCTATCCATCCTCTCTGTTTTAACCCTTCATCTTTTTCTTTTTCTCATTACTATGCATATACAACAACTGGATACCCCATCCCTTTTTGACAAGCCTCTTTTTTTCACCGCAAGATACATGCCTTCATACGATGAAGTAGTTACTTACAGGGGAAGGGGATTTTTAATGGGGCATATATGCAAGACAATAAAAAAAATTCCAGACCACTTGCTACCCTCATCTTCTCATCTCGTGATAGATACACAAAGCGCAAAAACCCTTGGACTTCCTCGCCATCCGATCTGGATCTCCTTTGGATCCTCCATCGCGAAAGGTTTAGTTACTACCAGCAATACCCACATCCCCTATATCCACATGAGTGCAACACTTATAAAAAATCTAAACCTGATGCCAGGGACAACCATGAACATTCAATATAATCCCAAACGACATCTGTTAAAGACCGGAACCTTACTCGGAATTTTGATCAATACAGATCTCTATCCTGACAAACAAGATCCTGCTGCCGGATTAATGACTCGTTTTTTTGAAGAATGCTCCATAGCTGGGAAGAGCCGCGGTATTGTGGTTACTGTCTTTAAGCCCAGTGATCTATCTCTGGGGAAACAATTGATACACGGGATGATATTTAAGGATCAGCAGTGGACGTACACCAAAACCCCCCTTCCCGATATCATATATAATCGGATCACCTCGCGCAAAATAGAAAATCAAGCCTCAATCCAGGAAGCACTACAGCAATTAAGAAATAAGCACAATGTCTCCATTTTCAATGAGAAATTCCTTAACAAAAAACAGGTGTATGATTTTCTCAAAAATATCCCTGAAATTCGCACTTACCTTCCAGAAACTTACGTTTATCAAACCCCTTTACTCCTCCCCTTACTAAATAAATACCATACTGTTTTCCTCAAGCCCAGTAATGGCAGCCATGGCAGTGGAGTAATGAAGGTCAGCTGTCCTAAGGAAGTATACACCATTGAATATACCACTGCAGACGGTAATGCAATCACCCTGACATTCGATAATCACGATGACATTCTCTATTCACTTAAACGAAAAACAAGAAGAAACCCCTATCTAATTCAACAAGGTCTAAATCTCGTACGCATCCAAAAGCGATCCCTCGACTTTCGTATTCTGGTCCAAAAAAACCGTCAAGGAGAATGGGCCGTCACCTCTGCTGTCGGCAGGATAGCAAACGATCAACATGTCGTCTCCAACCTCGCCCGAGGTGGAACTGTACTAAAAGCAAGTGATGCTTTAGAAGAGATCAATGTACCAACCAAACCCACTGTTAAGGAACTATGTGCACATGCAAAAAGTATCGCACAATCATTTGATCAAGTTTGTCCTGGGCATTTCGCAGAGCTCGGTATCGACCTTGCGCTTGATAACCGCGGTAAATCATGGTTATTAGAAATTAATTCTAAACCTTCTAAAACAGATGACACTGTAACGGAAGAGCGTTCTATTCCCCGCCCTTCTGCTAGAAGACTAATGGACTATTGCTACTATCTCTCTAAACAATCCTTGCTCATCCCTAATCCTACTAAGTCCCAACAAAAGAAGTCATGGAGGCTTTCAATATGAATAATTTCCATCAACAGACAAAAAGATTGGGGGTTATCGTTTGCAAAGCTAACCACACTCCCCCCTTTCATGAGGAATCTTACTTTAAAAGCCTTAGCATGGAAGCAAAAAAGCTAGGCATTCAGTTGATCGTCTTTTCTCCCAAATCCATTGACTGGAATACTCGCTATGTCGTTGCCTGGCAGTATCAAGAATCTTCTCATCGTTGGGTGCGTACGACAAGTATCTTGCCACAGATTATATATGACCGCTGTTACTATATAAACACAAAACACTTCCTTTCCTATAAACCTTATGTAACCAAAATCCATCAAGATCCTGACTGTCAAATTCTTGGTCGTCCCTTAAGTGGCAAATGGCGTACACATGAAATGCTACAAACTCTCCCCGACCTGCTCCCCTATTTGCCTAACACCCACCCTTGGACTGAGTCACAAGGTGTACTCGATTTCCTGCGTACTCATGGTTCTTGCTTACTTAAGCCTAATGGGGGAAGTCATGGTAGAGGAATCATCGCCATTACCTCTGAAGGAAAGGAATATTTAATCCGCGGACGATCCCAAAATAATGAATCTTTCGAGCATACCATCAATCAGTCGAGCGCATTACAAACCTGGTTGAAAGCCTTCATCGGTAGTGCGCGCTATATATACCAACCCTTCCTCTCACTAACAACAAAAGACGATCGACCTTTCGACGTACGTATCCTTGTACAGAAAAATCGAAATCTACAATGGTCCACCACAGGCATGGCCGTCCGCTTAGGAAAGCCACATACGCTGACGTCCAACCTGCATGGCGGAGGAAGTGCAGAAAGGATCATTCCGTTCTTAAGCAAGCATTACCCTAAGCAGATGCCTGATATCCTTACTGCAATCCAATGGTTATCAAAGCACGTTCCTCTCTATATTGAGAAGCAACATGGTCGATTGATTGAATTGGGTTTAGATGTGGGGATTGATAGGAATGGTAAAGTGTGGTTGCTAGAAGTAAATTCAAAGCCGGGACGCACCGTCTTTTTACGTACGGGAGAAAAAGAGGTTCGTACTCGCTCTATAGAACTCCCTATTCAGTACGCTAATACTTTACTAGAAGGTATAGTAGGAGGGAAACAATGAGCTCGTTCATCTGTAAAATAAAATGTCTCACTAAAGTTCCTTTAAAAGCAATCATATTGACGCAACCACTGTTCGATACATGGAGCTGTTCTCAGAGACAGTCGATCAAAATTTCAGTCGGTAAAAAAACCTTGATTGCCCGTGTAATTCATCTACCCAGTAAGGAACACGCTGTCTATATCCATCCCACCCTCGCTCAACAACTCGCCCTCCCCCCTATTAAAGAACTGCGGGTTCATTACAGTGATCGACACCTTCGCTTTGGACCGGTTATCGCCATTCTCACCACGGGGTATACAGGCTCCTTTGATAAGCCATTTGGTAATCGCTCTAATTTATTTCGTAGTTTTTTGCTTGCCTCTAGACAAGAGCATCCCATATTCTATGTTTTTTCTCCTGAAATGGTGGACTGGAATACGAACACGACTACTGGCTGGTTTTATTATAAAAAAAGTAACGGTGACTATGGATGGAGTCGGCGCACAGCTCCCCTCCCTGATGTCATCTATGAGCGTATACCCAACCGTAAAGCAGAATCTTTACCCCAAGTTCAATCTTGCCTAAAACGTCTGAAGGAATTAGGAGCCTGCCCAGTATTTAATCAAGGTTTCTTCAGCAAGTGGTCCATTCATGAAATCCTATATCAGCAATCAAAAACATCATACTTCATTCCCGAAACCTATATCTCACCCACTATCGAACTGGTTCGCTATATGGTGGATAAACACAAGATGGTTTATCTCAAGCCTAATGGCGGGAGTTTAGGATTAGGGATATTACGCATTACGAAAAACAAGAAAAATGGTTATTTTTGTCGCTTTCGTACTGGTGACCGTAATATTCTACGTAAATTTTCTTCTATTAACAACCTGATTGAACATCATTTCGGACATCAAAAGCAACGCTTTAATCAATATCTTATTCAACAGGGAATTCGTCTAGTCAGATATCATGATCGCCCTGTCGATTTCCGCGTACACATGAACAAAGATCGACAAGGGAGATGGCAAGTAGTTGGTATTGGTTCTAAAGTGGCTGGCTTTGGTAGTGTCACTACTCACACGCGAACAGGTGGATCAATAGTCTCTACAGAGCAATTATTGACAGACATTTTCCAATCCCAAGCCGCATTAGCAGAAAAGGCAATTAAGCAAGCCTCCATCATTATTGCAGAGACGATGGAACAATACATTGATGGTCCCATCGGTGAACTAGGACTTGATATCGGAATTGACTGTAATCACCATGTATGGCTTTTTGAGGTGAACGCAAAGCCAGGTCGTCATATTTTCGTTCACCCCAGTTTAAAAGCGGCTGGATTTCAGTCCGCACGTATGATTACCGAATATAGTCTCAAACTAACCAATTTTGTGTAATGGAGGGAACCTATGATGCTTCAAACTGGATGGCTGGCGTTGAATCCCAGAGAACAGTCGCCTGTATTCATCCCTCATAAACAGCAAAAAATTACCTTGCCGTCTACACTGCCGGCACAGATAGGTAAAAAGATGAAAGCGATGCTACCTGTTTCACACTCGACCGTGCATGCAACACCCTCTCCTCGTTATATGCCTACTCGCATCATTCAAGTCGCTCCTGATCAATACCGTGTCGGCCCATTTGTCGCAATCTTAACATCAGCCGATCGCCGCACTCCTTTTCGCGGCAACTCACTAAACTTTGCTGATTTAATCCGAATGGGACGGAAGATGGGGATTACCGTATTCGTATTAACACCCGAAGGCATTAAACCCTCTCGCTCTACCGTGAAAGGTTATCTTCTCGATCCTCGCTTCAAAACAAACAAATGGGTGTTAGGTACCCTTCCCATGCCAGATGTTATTTACAACCGAATTCCCTACCGCTCCTTTGAGGAGAGACCCTTGGAGCAACAGGCTCTCAAAATGTTAAACGAGCTCAACATCCCTATTTTCAATCCCTCGTTTTTTAACAAATGGACGTTGTACAAACTACTTCGGCGCTCCAGCTCGCTTACATCCCTACTACCCGACACGACACCTTGGAGTCATATCGATCGCTGTAAACAACTGATAAAAAAGCATCCCGTCCTTTACCTAAAGCCTGTTGATGGTAAAGCGGGCATCGGCATGATTCGCATCAATAAACAAAATGATGCTTATGATGTTGTTTATCAAACAAAGTCGAGCCAAAAAAAATACCAGGGAATTTCCAATAATACTCTCTTTTCATTTCTAAATAAACTCATACAGTCACACGAATATATCTTACAACAAGGAATTAGCCTTGCTCTATACCGCGATCGCCCTTTCGACCTCCGACTATTAGCCCAAAAAGATAATAATGGAAAATGGGGCGTTACTGGCATCGGTACTCGATTGGCTGGGAAGGAAGCGATTTCTACTCATGTGCCTCGAGGCGGATCTATTGAAGATACCACCGTGGTATTAAGTGAAGTATTTGGTACCCATCATCCTTATATTTATAAAAAAGCAGAAAAGATAGGGATAAAAATCGCCAAGCATATCGAAGTACAGTCAGGACAATCTTTAGGGGAAATGTCAATGGATATGGGTGTAGATAAAGAGGGAGAGATTTGGTTCTTTGAGGCTAATTCGAAACCAATGAAATTTGACGAACCACAAATCCGTCAACTATCATTACAACGCATTCTCCAATACTCTCTCTATATTAGTGGCTATCAGCCGCAAGGGGAGGGGGAGTAGATGGAGTTCCAAACTCTCACATCTGAACAGTTTCAACGTATGTGTCCATACCTGATTCATTTTTTCAAAAACCAAGGTGAGAAGCGCATCACTTATCAATCCTTGCGCTGGCTACACAACCAACAAAATACTGGATATGAGTTAGGAACAATCGCCACTGTTGCCCTCGCTCAAAAAAGGCTAGCTGGCGCTCTCGTCCTGGGTAGATATGGAATAGAAGAGTCCTTGCTAGCCGTACACTCCACCTATCGTAATCAAGAAATTGCAGAGACCCTCCTGTTACAAGCGAAAGAGGAGTTAGGGAAATTATATGGTCGAATTGAGTGTGACAATTCCGCTAGCTTAAAAGCTTGCTTCAACGCCGGTTTAATGGCCTTTCGACTGATCCAGGGAACCACAGGAAAACCTACTTTATGGCTTGCAGGGGGCGACTGGAGCGAAGAAGAACTGGATCATTATCTAGATGAGAACTCCCTTCCGCTTTAAAGGGAGAACAAAGGACCCTGCCTGAATATGAGCGGGGTTCTTTGTCTATTTATTCACCTGCACACTGTTCTTATAGTAAATATGAAAAAGGGTTGTACCTTTTTTTACTTTACGTCTACATATTCGTCCATCATGAATATAGGTATAAGTAGATACGAATTAGAAAGGGGCTGAGACATTTTGGCACAAAACAAAAAAAGACCAACGAAGCGCTCTGTAAAAGGGAAAAAAAATATTACGCAGGAAGATGAACGTATACTTAAGCAAATTGTCCATCATCACGGTGACCCTGCACCGGTAAAACAGGCAACCATCTGGCTCTCCGATAACGGGGGCGCAACGAATACGAGAAAAAAAGGATCTGTGGAATCAAATCATCAATTACACCAACCAGATAACTATTCCCTTCAACAAGGACCCATTCGAGATGAAGAAGAATTCTCTTCCTCATCAATACAAGCGCAATCAGATGATGTTAGCTTTATCTCATCCATGATTGATCCTCATTCGCAAAGTGAGCCTGGTGCCCCACCCCCCTCCTATATTCGGGACTTTGCCGGATCTACAGAATGGGGTAACACCGAACTCGATGAGGACGAGGACTCAAACGACGAGGTCATCCATACTACAGACCATACCTCCGAAACAGCCAATACGGGGAAGAAATCCTTTCTTCATACTGAATCTGTGGATGCTTCTCATATAAAAGCCGGAGCGATCCATGACCATCACATATTACCACGCGCTGTTCAGGCAAAACATATCCAAAATCGCAGTATTGCAGGAAGACACTTATCTGAAAGCATCATTAGACGAATTACTACCCCCTATATCGCTCCGGCCTCTTTAAGTGGTGAACATCTGATGGAAGGGGTGATCTCTACTTCTCATCTTCAAAATGAAGCCATAACAGGCGGCAAAATCTCTGCCCATGCCATTCAATCGCAGCACCTAGAACATGGAGCGGTTGTAAATCATCATGTTCGTGATCACTCCATCAGTGGAAATAAATTATCACCCAACTCCATCACTACGGATAACATTGCTCCTCAAGCCATCCACAGCAAACATATCTCCTCTCGATCGATCGAGGGAGTCCACTTTAAAAAAGGAGCCATTCAAAGTGAGCATATATTATCCAACGCAATTGCATCTCAGCACATCAATCCTAAGTCTATTGAAGCGAAGCATATTCTACCTCAGGCGATCCAAGAAGACCAACTAGCTAATGAGTCTGTAACTAGTAAAAAGCTGGCCCCCAAGTCGATTCAAGCCAAACATTTAACACAAGACTCTGTCAAAAAGAATCACATCAGTGCTCTTAGCATTACAACTGATCATCTGGACAGTCAAGCCGTTGTCGGTAAGAAAATAGCACCTCATGCGATTCAATCTCGACATATCGCTTCCCAGTCGATCACCAGCGACCATCTCTTTAACGACTCGATCTCAGGTGAAAAGATAGCTTCACATTCGATTGGAGAACAACACCTAATGAATAAAACTGTAAATAGTCAGCATCTGCAAGATGAATCCGTTCACACTCATCATCTAGGGAAGCAAGTGATCGCCAGCGATCACTTGGGAGAACAAATTGTAAATAGTGAACATGTGAATAATGAAGCAATCCAAGGCGAACACCTCGCCAAAGAAGCGATTTCAGGTGAACATCTCCAAAAAGAGGCCATCTCAGGAAAAAAAATAGCCCCACAATCGATTGGAGAACAACACCTCCTAGAGAAAACCGTCAACAGCCTTCATTTGCAAGACGAATCTATTCAAACACACCATCTGGGAAAGCAAGTGATCGCCAGCGATCACTTGGGAGAACAAATTGTAAATAGTGAACATGTGAATAACGAAGCAATCCAAGGTAAACACCTTGCTAAAGAAGCGATTGCAAGTGAGCACCTTCAAAAAGGAGTGATCACTAGCGACCATATTGATGATGAGTCGATCGTTTCTACACACTTAAGTGCTCTTTCTGTTTCAGGAAAGCACTTAACTGAACGTTCTGTCGACTCAGATCATATTAAAGCAGGGGCTATAGATGGATCACACATCGCAAAAGAGAGTATTTCACCCAAACACTTGACTAAGGGAACGATCACCAGCGATCAATTAGCAAATGAAGCAGTCCATTCTAACCACCTCTCCCGCCAATCCGTCACTAGCCAACATATCGGATCCAACACCATTTCACCACACCATCTCTGTGCACAAACCATTCAGCACAAACACCTCGACAATGGAGCGGTTACGGGAAAGAATTTAGCTGAACGGGCCGTCCAATCTACTCATTTGAGTGACCAATCTGTCAATAGTCAGCACATTGCTCCCGCTTCGATCCAAAGTGAACACCTCGCCCTCGGAAGCATTGCCTCCGAACACTTGAGTGATGACATTATGCAAAATTTTACTCCCCCATCAATTACACAAGATCACATTGCTAAAGATTCGATTACATCTGAACAGATTGCTCCGGGAGTTATTGATCAGACTCATATCCAAAAAAACGCTATCCATGGGGATCATATTGATGAGTTTTCCATTCAATCCCACCATCTTGCGATCCAATCAATCTTAGATGAGCACCTATCTGATGGATCTATTGGCGATACCCATATAAAACCCCAGTCCATTCAAAGTGAGCATCTAGCAGACTTCTCTGTTCACTCCCAACATTTAGCGATCGATTCAGTAACCAATGAGCAATTAGCGGACAATTCCGTGGATCATATCCACCTTAAGCACCAATCTGTGCAGAGTAGACACATAGTGGATGAGGCCATTGATTCTACTCATCTCAAACCGACCATCATTCAAGGAAAGCATATAAAGAAACAAACACTCCAGGCACAACATCTCGCCCCTGACTCTATAACGGGTGAGCACCTAAAAGATGAATCTATCAAAACAAACCATATGCAAGCAGGTTCTATTCAAGGGCAGCATTTGGCTCACCGCTCTATTGCAACAGAGCACCTACGTGATCATACCGTAATTAGCGCACATCTTGGAGAAAAAGTTATCCTTGCCAAGCATCTAGCTCCTAGTATTATCGATTCTGATCACATTAGAAAACATAGTGTGCAAACCCAACACCTAACCGAACAAAGTATCGGTTCTGATCACATCAAAGAAGATGCCATCCAGCAACACCATTACGCCGCACACTCCATCAATCAAAAGCATCTTCAGCCCAATTCCATCTCCACCGAACATTTGAGTTCACAAACCGTGCAGGCGAAACATTTAGCACCCTCTACTATTCACAACAAGCATCTTACTACCGCTGCCGTAGAAAGTAAACATATCGCTGACCAATCCATCCAGACGAAGCATTTAACAAAAGCGGCAGTACAAAGTGAGCATATTGCAAAGCAAGCCATCGGGTATGAACAATTACAAGAAAATATCGTGCACAGTGAAAATATTGCCGATCACTCCATTCTTACGCCTCACCTTACCCACCATGTAATCGCAGCCCAACATCTCGCACCACAGGCAATTCATTCTACGCACCTACAAACAGAAGCCATACAAAACGAACATATCGCCAAGCAGGCTATCCAGGCTCCGCACTTGGGCAAACATGTCATTTCAGATGAACACATCGCTCCCTATGCTATCAGCAATGAGCATTTGCAAGAAAATATAGTACACAGCAAAAACATCGCAGCTAAATCCATAGACACCAAACATCTCTCAAATGATATCATCACAACAGATCATCTCACCGATCGCGCCATCAGCCACGAACAAATACAACAGGATGCTGTACATGGTGAACATATCGCCCCGAATTCCATTCATACAAAGCACCTCACCAGTCAAGCCATTACTGCCGACCACATCGCCGATCAATCCATCGGGCAAGCGCAATTGCAAGAAGATGCCGTGCAGGGGGAGCATATTGCTAATCTATCGATTCAAGCAAGACATCTCTCAAATGAAGCCATTACGACTGATCATATTGCACCCGCCGCCATTGCTTCGCCTCATCTTCAACCCGAAAGTGTCAGCAGTCAACACTTACAGGCACAAACAGTTGATACAACACACCTTAAAGGAAATATCATCCAAAGCGAGCACCTTACACAACAATCCATTCAACATAAACACCTTCAATCCGATACCGTTCACAGCGACAATATCGCTGATGAAGCAATCTCAGCCCGACACCTATCCAGAAATCTCATTTCAACAGAGCATATTGCACCCGCTGCGATATCCACCACCCATCTCCAGCCAGAAAGTGTGGGTAATCAACACTTACAAGCGGAAACCATCTCCACTTCTCACCTACAAGAAGACATCATTTACAGCCAACATCTTACGCCAGAAGCAGTCGCCCATCGTCACCTACAACAACAAGCCGTTCAGAGTGAAAATATCGCCGATGATTCCATTTACACCAATCACCTCACCAATAAAGCTGTAACGGGTGAAAACATCGCCGATGGTTCCATCTACACCAATCACCTAACTAAAAAAGCTGTAACGGGTGAAAACATCGCTGATCAAGCAATTCATCATTCACATCTTCAAATAAACAGTATCAGCGGGGAACATATACAAAGTGATTCCATCTCTGCTGCCCATCTTTCAAATGGGGTCATTACCAACCGTCATCTCAGCAATGAAGCGATTCAAGGAGAGCATATCTCTCCTGATACAATCAGCAACATTCACCTCAAAATTGGCTCCATCATGCGAGATCATATTGCAGATCAGGCAGTCAGCACACGCCATATCGAAGCTGAAGCCATTAACAGAGCCCACATCGCACCACAAAGTATCCAAGCCAAGCATCTTACTACCAACAGTATTGAGAAAGATCATATACAACCGAATAGTATCGACAGTGAGCAGCTTAATCATGACGCAGTAACGGGCGAACACCTCAGCAAACAATCGATTCAACCGGAACACCTTTCACCACGATCAATCCACAGCGAACATCTACAGGAACAAATCATTGACGGTAAACATTTGAAAAAAGGGAGTATCCAGTCTGAGCATTTGAATGATTGTACCCTTACCAGTAACCACATCGCCCCCGAATCCATTGCCACTGATCACCTACAGCAAGATGTGGTACATGGATTTCATATCGCTCATAACACAATTGATGAAACCCATCTAGCTGAGCATGCTATTACCGAAACACAAATTGCTCCTGAAGCGATCACAGCGAAGCATCTTCAACCCTCATCTGTCCAGTCTAACCATATATCTCAAGGAAGCGTTACCTCTACTCATCTCGATAAAAATACGATTCATGCTGAGCATCTCTCACCCGATTCTATTGTGAGCACACACATTCAAGCTGAAGCCATTCAACAAAAGCATATCGCTTCACAAGCGATCTCGGCAGAACATATAACTAACGGCTCCATCGGCAACAAACATATAGCACCCCACTCCATCGGACTGGATAAACTTAATTTTCATCCCAATATCATCTTCCATTCACCCTTTTCAGCACAATGTGGAACACACCATTTCCAAATTCAAGAGAATGAAACCAACACCCTCATTCATATTGATTTGGAGCAACACTTCACTGCCAGCGACTATGTTGTTGTCGCGATGACTGACAACAATGCTACTCAGGTTCACTTGGTAGATCGTCAACAAAAACGCTTTACTGTAAATGTACAACAATGCGCTCATAGTGAGGAAACAGATTGTCAAGGCTCCATCTCTTGGATCGCTATGGGAGCTTCTCCCGCTCATCAACATATTCGTCGCTCACAAAAAGATCTAAGCGATCTCTCTAGTATCCCTACCCCGTTTCAAAGCGACGGCAAGTGGACACATCCATAAACCCACTTTATAAAAACAACTAAAAAAGCCACATAAAAGCGGGAATTCCCGCTTTTATGTGGCTACTTTTCTATTCTAATTTACAAGAAACGACGGTTGCATTTATTACCATTAAAGCTAAATAACACACTCCGTCCTTCAATCGTCGTTTCAATGTGTACCGTGCGCCCCCATAATTCAAATAGATGGGGTAGCGTCTTCTCCAAGTATTTCACATCTAGTTCGGTCCCCTCATACTGGTGTTTCAGATAAAGCTCTCGATTTTGCATATAATCACCCTCTTGTACCACCAAGTACGGATGTCCTCCGTTGATGCGGCTCGCCACCAACTGATCACGCACTTTTTCCCAATTTTTATCCTCTATGGTCCAATCATTACCTCTACGTCCGAAGAGATAAAGATCAAGCTCATCTACCAGCTCCTTTGTCAAATAGTTACGGATGAAGGAAGTATCCGAATCCACCTCACGAATTTCAAAAAGTTTCTCCCGCCCACTACCTGGTTTTCGTCCATAACGCTCCTGTTCTTCTTCTGATGGCTCATCCCACCTGCGCTCAATATCCTCTAGCATTTTTAGCCCAAGGTAATACGGATTGATCGATGTGCTAGACGGTTGGATAACAGATGCGTTAAGCTTTGCAAATTCCACTGTCTCCTCTTCTGTCAAATTCATTTCGCGTAAAATACGAATATGCCAATACGAAGCCCATCCCTCATTCATCACTTTTGTTTCCATCTGTGGCCAAAAGTACAGCATCTCTTCCCGTATCATCGTTAGTACATCTTGTTGCCACTCTTCCAACACCTGACTATGGTGCATAATATACAAAAGCAAATCTTTCTGTGGTTCCATCTTACTCTTTTTGCGCTCTACCCTTGTCTCTTCATTCGCACGATCATCCAATCTCCACAATGCGTCATATGGAGCTGGGGCAGAAGGACGATTAGCTGCCCCCTCTTCTTTCTTATCCTCTTGCTCCCAGTCAGAATTCTGTCTCATTAAGCTTGGGTCAATATGTTCTTGCACCGCTAACGCATGATCTAAAAACTCTTCTACCTCTTGTTTCCCATACCGTATTTCATAAGAACGAATTCGCTCTGCACTTGCCGCCATACTTTCCACCATATCACGCGATGTATGGGAGAACTGAACGTTATTTTTAAAGAAGTCACAGTGTGCCAATACATGGGCAACAATTAGCTTATTTTGAATCAGGCTGTTTCCTTCCAACAAAAAAGCGTAGCACGGATTAGAGTTGATCACCAGCTCATAAATACGGCTTAAATTCAGATCATACTGAAGTTTCATTCTATAAAATGACTTTCCAAAACTCCAGTGCGAAAATCGGGTCGGCATTCCATATGCACCAAAAGTATATATAATGTCTGCAGGGCAAATCTCATAACGCATGGGGTAGAAATCCAGTTTAAAACCACGTGCGATTTCAGTTATTTCATCAATTGCTCGCTCCAACCCTTTAAGATCTGCTGATGTCACGCTTGCAACTCCCCTTTCCCAGTGGGTCACACAGACTCACGGTGATATTTATCATTATACGTAGAGAGCAACGGAACGTTTCTAGACATCTGCTTTTTAATCCCACCATTATACCGCTACAGTTACCTTAAAGCGGATCTTTTCATGCGTAAAAGGTGTGATCGCATGACCACACCTTAAAAAATTATAAGGGGCGTAATACGGCCCTTACTGGACTCCCATCCGCTTCTTTAAGCGGTAGTGGCAATGCAATCAGTTCATACTTGCCCGCATCTATTTGATCCAATACCGCCCCCTCTAAAATATGTATACCGGCCGCATGCAAAGCATGATGTGCACGCAATTCCTTACTATCTAGTGGATCGACCGAAGGCACGTCCAAACCTAATAGACGCACGCCCTTGTCCGCTAGATAAGGAGCAATCTCCGGCTCCATATAAGTGATCGACTCAGGAAAAGAAGAATAATCCTTCCAAGCGTCCGTACGAATAAAGAGGCGCTCTACACCTGTTAAATCATAAGTTAATAACTCTTGAACTCCAATTGACGTACGCTCAGGCAAGTGTAGGACCAGCACTTCACCCACATACAAGCTGAGATCTAAATCTAAAATCTTTGCGCCCTCTTCATCAAAGTGAAAAGGGGCGTCCACATGTGTACCTGTATGCGTACTAAGATTTATTTGCCCTACATTGACCGAACCGCTTTCCTCCTTTGTCCATGTCAAATCATAAGAGAAAGGAGTATCTCCTGGCCATACGGGCATCCCTTCCTGGAGCGGCTGAGAAATATCGATCCACTTCATTATGCCACCACTTCACGTTTTTTTTCGTATTTCTCATATCGTTTTTCAACCATAATACGCTTCAATACTTGCACTGTCTGCCACACCTCAAGATACGAGGTGTAGAGTGCGATTGGAGCTAATCGTATAATATTAGGTTCGCGGTAATCTGGGATGATGCCTTCTTCTTTTAATGCTTTACAAATCCGTATCGCCTCTTCATGCACCAGTGCAATATGCCCACCACGCCGGTGATCCTCTGTCGGGTTCATAAATGAAAACCCTGTATTCCCCATCTCTGCTTGAATCAAATCCATCATATATCGTGTCATATGCAAAGACTTCTCTCTAATCTGTTCGATCCCGGCTTCTTCAAAAATCTCCAAAGAACCATATAGTGGGGCCATGCTTAATACATGCGGTGTCCCGATCTGAAATGCTCCTGCCGTTTGCGCAGGCTCCAACTGATGTTTCATATCAAATTGCTTCTCTTTATCCGAACTAAACCATCCGGCTAGAGCAGGCGTCGCCCCTAAATGCTTCTCGTGAACATACAATCCTGCTACCCCGCCAGGTCCACTATTTACATATTTATAGTGACACCAGACCGCAAAGTCAACATCCCATCCATTAAAAGCATGGGGAATAGCTCCAATCGAGTGACAAGCATCAAACCCGATGACGATTCCATTCTTCTTTGCTTCAGAGGTGAGTCGCTGAATATCTAACAATTGCCCACTGCGATACAACACTGTAGGAAGAAGGATAAGGGCTACTTCATCTGTCATCATCTCAATGATGTCTTCTTCTTCTATCATCTTTCCATCCCGACTCAGAACTTGTAACAGGTGTTCATCTGGATCAAATCCATGGATGCGCAATTGGCTTTGCAGTGCATAAATATCTGAAGGGAACGTCAACGTGTCTGCTAAAATCTTGGTTCGCTTCCCTTCCGGTCGATAAAAGGTAGCCACCAATTGATGAATATTGATCGTCGTGGAACCTGTTACAATCACTTCATCTGGTAACGCTCCAATCAGAGGAGCTACTTTTGCCCCCAAGGTTTCTGCCATCTCATACCATGGTCGCTTCCCTTTCATCCACCCATCTATGCCAAACTGGCGCCAATCCGCCATCACGTCTAATAGCGTTTGTTCTGCTCGCTTAGACATCAAACCAAGTGAATTGCCATCCAGATAGATGGTTCCTTCTGCCTGATAAAACTCTGTCTTATAACGTGCCAGTTCATCTTCTTGATCTAATTCCACAGCATACTGGCGGCTCAAATTATCCAAGTTGGTCACTTGCACACTTCCTTTCTCTCTTCGTTCTACAATTTCGTCCTTAGCTCCCACAATTCTGGAAACATACGTTGATCAATAACTTGCTTTAAATAGGAAACACCTGAAGATCCTCCCGTACCCATCTTCATCCCAATCACTCGTTCCACTGTTTTCATATGACGGAAACGCCATTGTTGAAAACGATCTTCAAGATCAACTAGTTTCTCTGCTAAATCATATAAGTCCCAGTACTTCTCAACATCGCGATACACCTGTAACCAAGCTTCCTCCACACTAGGGTGAGCAGCATAAGGCTCCTTCCAATCCCTATTCAACACAGCGGAATCAACACTTATCCCTCTTTGTGCAAGTGCTTGGATCGACACATCGTAGATGCTAGGTTCGTGTAACACCTGCTCTAGTCGTTTATACCGTGGTTGATCATGTTGGTAAATTTCTAAGATGCGCTCATTTTTCTTTCCGAGGAGGAACTCAATCTCACGATTTTGGAACGATTGAAAACCGGATGATTTCCCAAGGGCATCACGAAATTCCATGTATTCGGAAGGTGTAAGTGTCGACAATACGTCCCATGATTGGATTAACTGAAGTTGACTTTTTGAAACCCGTGAAAGCATTTTAAAAGAAGGCTCTAATTCACCTCTACTAATACATGCTTTTGCCTCGGATAGCTCATGAATCATCAGTTTCATCCATAGCTCACTTGCTTGATGAATAATGATAAATAGCATCTCATCATGATGGCCTGACAATCGCCGTTGGCTGGATAAGATCTGATCTAACTGTAGATATTCTCCGTAACTCATTTCCTCTTTAAAATCGGTGTGCATCCCTTTCTCCCACACTTGTCCTTGCTTCTTTTCCATTGTAGGACCTCCATACTCATAATCCATTCTTCTCTTTTAGGATACCGAATGCAAAGCAGATAATCACCCCCATATTTATACTCGTCTACAATCCATACTATTCAAACTTATCCACTTGCTTTCATATGACACCCATATCTTAAATGAATGGCTTTATCCTGTAATACCCGCATAAGCCTAGACACAATATGAAGGAAAGGAGTAATCTATATTTAAGCATATGCAATCCACAGCGGTTTAAAGGAGTGGAATATGAAATTGAATATTCTTAATCATTTACCTTTAGGTAGCTTCGATTTACACCTGCATACAACCGCCTCTGATGGACATTACTCACCTACCGAAGTGGTTAAAAAAGCAAAAGAAGCAAACTTGAGTACAATCGCCATTACCGATCACGATACATTGGCCGGAGTGGAAGAAGCAGTAGAAGCAGGACGTGTGCATGGTATTAAGGTGATTCCCGCTGTAGAGATCTCAACAAAATGGAAAAATCGCAACATCGATATACTGGGCTATAATATGAAACATCCTCATCTTCTGCATCAACGTCTAGCTGCTTATCGTGATTTTCGGAAAAAGCGAGCAGAACGCATCCTTACAAAGCTAACCCGCCTAGGCATGCCGCTTTCCCTCAATGACGTCAAGAAGTATTGCAGTGATGATCTGATCGCCCGCCCACATATTGCAAATGCGATGGTGGATAAAGGGTATGTTTCCTCCATCAAAATCGCATTTGATCACTATCTAGGTGATGGTAAGCCAGCCGCTGTGGAAAAGAAAGTACTCTCGGTTGTCGATGGAATTCAACTCATTCATGAGACTGGCGGGGTTGCTGTATTGGCTCACCCCATCTATATTCAGAGCTTGTCCCTCGTAGAAGAGCTGATTTGTGAAGGGTTTGATGGTATTGAGGTATGGCATCGTAATCACAATCATAAAGATAGCAAACAATTTCAGAAGATAGCAGAAAAGTACCGCCTTCTTATGACTGGGGGCTCCGATTTTCATCACGATGCACATACCATCGGTACTTTTCTCACTCTTTAACTTTTTCTTTGACAAACCCGTTAGCATGCTAACTGTTTTTTCGTCCATTTATATGGAGTACTTCCTTATCACCACTCTTTATTCACCGGAAGCATTGCTTTTCCCACGAGGACCACGAGCCCCCCGAGGACCACGTGGTCCGGTAGGACCGGTCATCCCTGTCGCTCCTGTGGCTCCTCGTGGTGCAGGTCTTCCTAGCTTTAACACAAAAGCATCTGCGAACTGACTCTTATTTTCTGTCTGGAAAGCACCTGGTGTCGTAGGGAAATCCGTAGATAGTGTAAACCCAACCACAGCCACCTGTTGATTTTTCTGAACAGCAATATCAATGCCAAAATCATTAGCATCACCACCATAGTAGGTGGAATAAGAAATACCTGTCCCGGCAAAACTCATCTGCGTAATAAAAGCATCGGCTGAGCCCCGCAAGCGATCTTGGAAGGCATCTGAGGTGAGTGGAAAATTAGCAGAGCGTGTCACTCCTGTTACCCACGCCCCCTCGAAAGCATCGATGGCAACCCCGGATCCCAGCTCCTCACCGCTTCCTCCCAGGTAGGTAGAGTAAACCTGCGCTGTCCCTGATCGATTCAATTTGCATACATACGCGGAGTTTACTCCTGGAAAGAGAGTCTGAAATGCACCACTGGTTACAGGGAAGTTCGTTGAAGACGTAGAGCCTACAATATATGCTTGATCGCCACCATCTATAGCGATAGCACTAGCATCTTCAGCATCGCTTCCTCCCAAGTAAGTAGAGTACACCAGCCCTGAGCCATCTGGATTTAGTCTGGTTACAAAAGCATTTTGGGACCCTCGCAACTGCGTCTGAAATGCTCCTGACGTAACAGGGAAGTTCGTCGACCTGGATATCCCACTTACGAAGGCATTACCTTCGTTGTTAACAGCAATCGCTTCTCCTTGGTCCGATTGAGCTCCACCTAAAAATGTGGAATATCGTAACGCGCTCCCTGTTGCGTTTAATTTCGTTGCATATGCAGCTCCTCCACCTGGAAGTATCGTCTGAAATGCTCCTGAGGTAACCGGAAAATTAGGAGAGGTCGCAATCCCTGTAATATATGAATTCCCTTCGGCGTCAAGAGCGATATCTTCGCACGAATCAGGAAATTCTCCACCTAAGTAAGTGGAAAAAACAAGGGATGTCCCCTGACTATTAAGACGCGTAATAAAAGCACTCGTAAAACCACCCACTGTCGTTTGAAATGCTCCCGACGTTATGGGGAAGTCTATCGAATCTGTAATACCTACTGCAACCGCTTCATCTCCATCAACGGCGATGCCTCTCCCTGTAGTGATGCAAATACCGCCCAAATACGTAGAGTATACAAGTGAACTACCCGTCTGATTTAGTTTACTAACAAAAGCACTTGACACACCACGATTTACCGTTTGAAATGCCCCAGTAGTGACTGGGAAATCATCCGAATCGGTTACGCCCGTTACATAAGCATTGCCGCTGGTATCCACAGCGATCCCCATTCCGCCTGCTTGTAAATCAGAACCATCAAATCCACTTCCGCCTAGAAGTGTAGAGTAAAAAATAACGGGGTCGATCACAAGTGAGTAACGAGGGTCGTATTCACCTACCTCAAAGCCAAGAGCGCCCCCCTCACTGACAACAAAACCTGCTTCAACCTCCACCTTCTTCCCTTCGATCCATTGGTAACTGTACGGTTTTTCTTCTTTTACTAACACCTGCTGTGTATGAAGAAACAAGTGACCGTCCTTATCCACTTCCATCTTGGTCGCACCCTCATACGTAAGTCGTACAGAACTTATCTCTGCTCCAGGACTTACAATGACATCGTACTTCAGCTGATCGCCTTGACGATAAAAAACCATATCCACACCAGGAACTATCTGCTCATAAACAGCTCGTTTTCCCTCATCTACTAACTTTACTCCTTTTCCCTTCGGCAACATCAGCCGCAGAAAAGGGGGGTAGCGAAGCTCCTCCTGCTGCACTCCTGACTGAATTAGTGAAAAGTTGACCTCGTTATGAACAAAATCTACTTTAACGTCGTTAACGTCCATCTCTTTGTTCGTAGTCTTCATTTCTCCTTCTCCTTTCTTCTCGAGGATCTTCCCCTATGTCCCGCTAAACTCTCCACTCATTCCCCGTGGCCCACGTGCCCCTCTAGGCCCACGTGGCCCCCTTGGTCCTGTCGGACCTGTTGGACCTGTAGGTCCAGGAACTGCTACCGGTCCAATCTTAGAAGCAAAAGCATCGTTTGCTCCCTTCAGAACCGTTTGTACAGCAGCAAACGTAGTAGGAAAATCAGTTGAATTTGTTACTCCTGTCAAATAAGCATTGGTAGAACCATCAACTGCAATTCCTTCCCCTTCATCTTCGCCACTTCCTCCGAGGAAAGAAGAATACGAAATTCCCGTTCCTGCAAAACTAAACTGAGTAAAAAATGCATCCGCCAAACCGCGCAGATGAGCTTGGAATGCATCCGACGTGAGCGGGAAGTTGGTTGAGGAAGTTAATCCCGTCACATACGCATTACCAAAGGAATCAAGCGCCAGTGCATTTGCCCTATCATCTTGTGTCCCACCTAAAAAAGTGGAATAGAGCAACCCTCTCCCACTCGGATTTACCTTCGTAGCAAACGCATCCTCTGCACCCCCTATATTCACTTGAAACGCACCTTCACTAATTGGAAAATCGGGGGAATCCGTTACGCCGGCCACATATGCATTTCCACTTATATCTACACCAATGCCCGCCCCTTCGTCTTTCCCACTTCCTCCCAAATAAGTGGAGTAGACCAACGTACTCCCTTCCCCATTTACTTTAGCAACGAAGGCATCCGACACGCCTCCTTGATACGTACGCTCAAACGCACCCAAAGTAGTTGGAAAGTCGAGAGAGGATGTAAGTCCTGTAATATATGCATTCTGCTCGCCATCCAACACGATTGCCCTCGCTTCCTGCGTACCGCTTCCACCAATAAAACTAGCGTACAATAAGGATGTGCCTTGCGTGTTAATACCGGCTACAAATCCATCTTGGGTACCTCGAAACATTGTTTGGAATGCACCAGAAGTAACTGGGAAGTCACTTGAAGTCGTCGCTCCCGTCACATACGCCTGTTGATTTTCGTCAACCGCAATTCCATTCCCATCATCTTCCCCACTACCTCCCAGGTAAGTAGAATAAAGAAGGGAAGTGCCTGTTGAATTTAGTTTCGATATAAATGCAGACTTCACTCCCTGCAGTACACTTTGTACAGCATTTGCGGTAACTGGAAAGTTAGTCGATTCACTATTGCCAACAATATAAGCGTTGCCCTCTGTATCTACAACAACTCCTTTCCCATCATCTACCTTAGTACCGCCCAAATAAGTAGAGTAAAGAAGTCGCGAGCCGTTTCTGCTAAGTTTGGTAACAAATACATTTTCATCCCCTCGGATAGCCGTTTGAAAAGCCCCTGATGTAACAGGAAAATTAGTTGAATTGGTTTTCCCCGTTATATATGCTTCTCCCGCGCCATTGACAGCTATGGCCTTTCCCTCATCGTCTTCACTTCCTCCAATAAAGGTCGAGTAAAATACGACAGGATCAATCACTAGTGGAAGCTTTGGATCATAATTCCGCTCCGTTACAAAGCCTATATGATCTCCACGACGAACAAAACGAGTCGGTATTGTTCGCAGATGATGATCCTGCCACTGATAGCCGATCGGTTTTTTATCGCACCACACACCTGAGCCAGTTTGAATAGATAGATCTCCATTCTCCTCGATCGTCATCTTTTGCATTCCTGTAAATAAGAAATTTACCTGCTCTAAATCAGCCCCAGGCTGAAGCACAACATCATATTTAATGCGATTTTCCTTCCCATACCAAACGATATCGATACCCGGCCAAACATGTTCATACACAATCTCCCGATATCCCCAAACAGACTCCTCTCTCTTTCCTCTGTTCATGCTTATGGCGAACTTTTTGGCACGTCTCCCCCTCACACAAACAGCAGTAGATCTAGCTCCGAACAAAAGGGATAAACGATCCAATAATGGCTCTCCAGCTCTAAAAACAGCTTCTCCATAAAATAAATCTAGTGAATACCCACCTCCTGTAGCGTGATATGAGGTTGTTCTCCCCTCTCCTCTCCGTTGAAACCAGACTGATCCAACCCGCTCATGTCCATACTTTCGTACATTCCATTCTTGCTTCTTAATTCTTGTGTATCTTTTCCCCACAATCCCACATCCTTTCTTATAAATAGAATACGTTTTCACTCCTTTCTTCGTATCCGCAGGTGCGTGGATCTGAACCCGAATTAAACACTTGCTCTCCATCACAAATTCTAAAAAAAGACGTGCCCGCTAATTCGGACACGTCCTACAATATCTCAATTTTATATAACTCTTCGCTAACTACACGCTCATCGGCATATGTTCGTTCGATAAATATAATTGCGTGCTGCTTCGTATCCACCCACAGCACCGTAGACGAGCGGGTCCCATAAGCTGGTAAACGTATAAAAAGAGGAGATAGCCCCCGTTCCACTTCCAATCCGACTCCCGTATGGGGAAGCTCATGATCTTCTGCTTGTTCACTTGAGGTAAGTAGTTGAAACAGAGCATCACAATCCGGTTGATCAGCACTTGCTGAAGGCATAAGTTCCTCTAGTTTCGCTCTTCCTTTTTCCACTTTGGGCCACGGTGTATTAAGAAAAGAATTACTTATTCCATGTATCCCTGGAGCGACGGATAACAACTCATTATGGCGATTAGAATAATACCACAAGTCATGCTGATTCCCCACTAAGAGATTAAACCCTTGATATCTATCCCTCACCGTTTGAATTTGAGCTAAATAAGATGGCGCGTCCAATGAACCACGCAAAAAATTTGCCACCAAATCTCCTCGTGATGCCTTCCCATTACGTGATTGATGAGGATCTCGATAATTGGTTACAGCTGCAAATTGCCCTTCCCGATTTATCCCTAACCAAGTGCCCCCCTTCACCAGATCACGTCCTGCTAACACATGGGGCGCATCTTTCCAAAAAGCTGCTTTCGCCGTAGGACGTTCAGTAAATTCATCACGATTAGAAGCCACAATGAGCGGAAACCGAGCATGCATCTGATAGGCGAACAAAATCGTACACATCGATTTGTTCCCCCTTTCCTCTCTTGTTCTATGACACTTATACCATACCACTCTCCGCTGCATGCTTACCCGCAGAAAAGCCGGTAGCAAAAGCAGCGGTAATATTGTATCCTCCCGTGTATCCATGGATGTCCAAAATCTCTCCACAAAAATAGAGTCCTTCCATTTGTTTCGACTCCAAGGTAGATGGGTTTATTTCCTTCAAATGAACCCCACCTCCAGTAATAAAAGCCCGCTCCAGCGGAAGCGTCCCACTAATATCGAGCGGAAAGGCTTTAACCAACTGACAAAATGATAACCATTTCTTTTTAGAAAGATTAGCATAGGTCACATCTGGATCCACATCAGCTCGCTCCAGTAGGTAGAGGAGACCCCTTTCAGGCAACAGCGGTTTTAATACATTGCGAATCGCACGTTTCGATTCTTTATGTAAGCGACTTTCCCACTCTTGTTGCAAAGTAGTTAAGCTTATATCTGGAACCCAATCCAAGGTGATTCGCACAGGGGATGGCCTCTTCTTCTGTTCTTTCACCACAAATTGACTACATCGCAGCGCTATCGGACCTGATATCCCAAAATGCGTAAATATCATGTCGCCGCGATGGGTCACAAGCTTTTTCCCCTTATGATTGAGAACTGCTAATTCAACCCCTCGTAGCGATAAGCCCTGTAACCTCTTTTCTTTAATAAAAAGCTCGTCCGAAGTAAGGGGAACCTCCGTCGGATATAGTTCCGTGATCGTGTGACCTACACTTTCTGCCCAGCCATAACCTTCCCCAGTCGATCCTGTTTTGGGAACTGACTTTCCTCCTACTGCAACGATTACTGCCGCCGCTAAACACTTTTCCCCATTTTCTAATTCCACACCCACCACTTGCTCCTGCTCCAACAGCAGACGAGCTACTGGTGATTGCAGACGAAAACGAACACCCTCTCTTCTCAATTTGCCTACCAATGCATCCACAACCGACTGCGCTTTATCCGTAACAGGAAACATGCGCCCTTCATCTTCTTCTTTTAAAGCCACCCCTAACTCTTCAAAAAAAGAAATGATGTCCTCATTATTAAAATTGGCGAAAGCGCTATATAAAAATCGTCCATTACCCGGAATATAACGAATCAATTCATCAATTGGTTTGCGGTTTGTAACATTACAGCGTCCTCCACCCGAGATCGCTAACTTACGACCTAGTTTCTCTCCCTTTTCAATAAGCAGCACCGAGGCTCCGTGTGTACTTGCAGCAGCTGCTGCCATCAAACCTGCAGGACCTCCGCCCACTACAATTACTTGTTTACTCATCTTCATTCTCCTTGTCTTGTTCCATAACATTCACCCTTACTACCTGAAGCGATAAACTACGTTTTAACCTTGTTACTTTCACCTACATTTACTGTTGCTACGCGATGAAGACCGAGCCTTCGCTGATATAAGGTGGCATTAATTTCTCCTCCGATTAAAATAATAAGTGCCATGAGAAAAAACCACATTAACAGCATCATCACTCCCCCTAAACTACCATAAATAGCCGAGTAGTTAGAAAAATATTGAAGATAATAAGAAAATCCAACAGAGATTAATTGCCACCCTATCGTTGCAAACAATGTGCCCCGTAAAAGTTTTGAGACGGGGATATTCTCATTAGGAGCAATCCAATAGATCAAAAAAAGGACAATTGCCATCATGATTACCCCTACACCCCATCGCAATACATTATATACTGTCTGCCAAAGTGCAGGTTCTTGGACAAACATCTGTACTTGGGGGAGAATAATTCTTCCGAATACAGGCAATGCCAAGGTAAACATAGTGAGCATCACCAATGCTACCGTGAGAGCAATCGAAAGAAAGCGTACATAAATAAAGTTTCTCGTCTCGACCACATTATACGCTTGGTTAAGAGTACGAATTAGACCATTTACAGCCTTAGAAGCTACCCATATCGTCAATAAAAAACTAAAAGAGATCACTCCACCACTTACCTGCACCGATTCCATCGTCCCGATAATTGCACTACTTACCTGTTGTGGAGCCATGTAGCGAAGCATACCCCACACTTGCTCCATATCCAATGAAAAGTAAGACAATAATGAGAGCAAGAAAATCAAGAGTGGAAAAATCGAAAATAAAAAATAAAAGGCGAGTGCCGCCGCTAAATCAAAAATTCCATCCTTCATCACTTGCTTCCACAAATGAAGGAGAAAAGGACTCTCTTTTTCAAAGGTAACCAGATTCTTGCGTGGCTTTGTCAGCGGCATGATATCCTACGTCCTCTCTACTCTATCTGAACTTACTCCATTCCTATTTAAGCACAAGCACCCCTGTCTAGCAATGAAACCCACGCTCACCCAGCCTTTCTCACCACCCTCTTCTCACCCAATCGTTTGTAAAAGGCCTTGTAGTGGTAGGATGATGTTGGCGTTTTATCCCCCACGATTCTACTATGCTATACGCTGTATTGGGGTCATACCCTTGCCCTAAGAGATAAGAGATAGCAGCTACTTCTCTTAACACCTGTTCCACCGAACAATAGGTAGCTTCATACAATCCATATTGCACAAAAGGCTCCACCAACTTTAAAGGCACTTCAGGCGAAGCATCTTTTTTCCCTCTGGTTCCCCTCGTTGATGTAGGTGTACCCATACTTTCCATTTCTGACGGTTTGGTCTCTTCTGGAGGTGACAATGTTCGATCACGAAACTCGATATTGTTCCCATGTGTAGCTGTCCACCCTTGTTGCTGCCACTCTTCTTGCGTAACATATCTAGCATACTCATAGGGCTGACACCAAAAATCCCGCAACCACTCTCCTAGGTATTTCATCCCACTTTCCTTCATTACGATGACATCCCTTCCGCTCAGTCTTATTGCACCTTACGTGAAGACCAGATGAACGGTTCATGTCATCCGCCCAAATGAGCTTGTTACAAGTGCCCACCCATCATAAAACCCCTCGGCAAGAATCACCGAGGGGTTGTAAGTTTTATTCATTCCTTTAAGCATATACAGTCTCACTGCTATCTGCAAAGAAGCGATGACGCTGAACATCCGAACGTTCTGGGGTGGAGAAAGAGTGCTTTTTCTCAATATATATCTGGTGCCATAACATAAAGCATAATATCGTCCATATGCGACGACTAAAATCAGTTCGTCCCTCTTTATGCTCCTCTAGCATATAACGGATAAAATCCTTATTGAAGAGGTGATCCGTTTCACTTTCCTGTACTAATTCCCAAGCCCACTCATAGAAATCATTACGCAACCAGTGACGAGTAGGTACAGGAAACCCCAGCTTCTTCTTACCTGAGATTTCATCAGGCAACATATCTTTCATCGCTTCACGCAATACATGTTTCGTGGTTCCATTAGCAATTTTATACTTAACCGGAATCTTTGCTGCTGTTTCAAATACACGAATATCAGTAAACGGCACTCGTAGCTCCAACGAATTTGCCATCGACATTTTATCAGCTTTCATTAAGATATTGCCGCGTAACCAGGTATGAATATCTAAGTACTGCATCTTTGTGACATCATCATACTCTGGAATACGATCAAAGATTGGATGAGTCACTTCCCATGGTGATGCATAGTGCTCCGCCATTCCCTCTGCCAACACACTTGGCTTCAAAACCTCATCAAAAATCAAGGCATTTCCAAAATAACGCTCCTCTACCACCTTAGAGCCACGAATCAAATAATTTTTCCCTTTTACTTGTGGCAAACGGGTTGCTACTTTGCCAATCCACTTGCGAGCGGAGTTAGGAAGGTGGGAAAACATCTGTAACGCATTAGGTTCACAATATATATTGTACCCACCAAAAAATTCATCTGCCCCTTCGCCAGATAATGCAACGGTTACATGCTGACTGGCCAATTCAGAAACAAAATAAAGAGCAATTGCCGAAGGATCGGCTACCGGCTCGTCTTGATGCCAGATGAGACGCGGAAGCTCCTCTAGATAACGATCCGAGGAAATTTTGATATCTTTATGCTGTGAACCTAATGCCTCTGATGTCCGCCTAGCAAAATCTTGTTCACTGTATCCCGGAATATCAAAGCCGACGGTAAATGATTGGACATTTTCATGTTGACGATGTAAAGCCACAATGGAGGAGGAATCAACTCCGCTCGAAAGAAATGCTCCCCGTGGAACATCACTCATCAAATGATGCTTCACTGTATCTTTCATCGCCTCACGAGTTTCTTCTACAAAATCTTCAAATGGACGATTCTCATCTGGGGTAAATTCAACGTCCCAGTATTTTTCGATCTTCAATTCATCATTTTGCAAGATAAAATAGTGTGCAGGTGGAGTCTTGTGAACACCCGCAAACATCGTATCAGGCTCTGGCACATATTGAAAGGTGAGGTAATGATAAAGTGCTTTCTTATTTACGGTACGCTCTACATCGTCCAATTCGACCAAACTCTTGATCTCTGAAGCAAATGCATACCGATTTTCCGTCTGTGTCCAGTACAGCGGCTTAATCCCAAAATGATCCCGTGCCCCAAATAGAAGATCCTTCTCCTTATCCCAAATCATAAAAGCAAACATCCCACGCAAATGCTTCGGTGTATCAAAACCCACCTCTTGGTATAAGTGAATCAGCGTTTCTGCCTCTGAGTCCGTTTTAAATTGATGCCCTTTTTCTGCTAACCACGTACGGATCTCCTTATAGTTATAGATTTCACCATTAAACACCAGCCAAATTGTTTTATCTTCATTTGTAAAAGGCTGCGTCCCACCCTCTAAATCAATGATACTGAGGCGGCGAAAACCAAATCCCATATGTCGATCAATAAAAATTCCCTCTTCATCAGGTCCACGGTGAACAATGGTGTCTGACATTCTCTTGATTAAACCTTCGCTAACCGCTTCACCATCGCGCTGTAATAAGCCCACAAAACCGCACATCTCTATTCCTCCTAGTCCGCTTTCAACATCCCCCGATGCTGCACGATCGCTTATTTTTCCCGATTGTCTTTTTTGTAAATAAAGGTTTAAATTACTTATATAATTTGTGGGTAATACAATAAATCCATAGATGTCATATCTATGGATTCTCTCCTAACAAAAGATGGCTATTAAAGAATCAATATACTCGATGTCTTAGTTCTCTTATAGTTTACAGGGCAGGAATAAACCGTGTCAACAATTATCCGCCTCAAAAAGCACCTCAATCCAACGTCGTGACAATCCCCTTATAATTACCTGCTAATTTATGTACTTAACTATATCTTCTTTCGTACTTTCTCTCTTTATACGACGCAACCACTCGGTAAATTAAACACTGAAAGAAAGATTCCTGCTCCATTCCCCGTGCATCCATGTGCATTCGTTTCCAATCATCCTCTGAAAAGCGGCTCGATACAGGCTTTCATCACGACGATCCATGGATCATCCATGGATCATCAGAATCGGATGTTGATCTATCATAAGTATGGCTCATCGCTCTTTGTCCTTCCAGGTTGTAAAAGCATCTTTTACCGTAGTATCTATACTGCGCACATGAAGATCTCGTTGTGGGAATGGAATCTCAATACGATGTTCGCTTAATAAGCCATGGATACGAAAATAAAAATTGCTTTTCACTTGTACCAAATACGTGGGATCTTTAATCCAAACATACAACTCAAAATCCAAAGAAGAAGCACCAAAGCCTGCGAAATTGACAAACGGTGCGGGTGACTGCAGGATAATAGTGTTCTCCCTCCTCTCTTCGTCTACACTCCGCTCCAATATCTCCTTTACCATCTTCACATCAGATCCATACGCCACTCCCACAGGGATCACCACACGCAAGCGTGGATCAGCATACGAGCGATTCACCACCTGCTCCTCTAAAAAGTAGGAGTTAGGCATAATAATATGCTCATTATCCAATGTTTTAATAATGGTGGCACGCATATTAATCTTTTCCACATCGCCCACAACTCCTTGAATCTTTACTCGATCTCCCACTTTGATCGGTCGTTCAAACAATAAAATCAACCCTGAGATAAAGTTGGACATAATATTTTGCATACCGAACCCAATACCCACTCCGAGAAATCCTGCGAATACTGTTAGTGCACTCAAATCGATACCCACCGTTGTTAAACTGACAAACACCGCCAGCACCATCGCCAGATAATAAAAAACACGATCAAAAGAAAAGCGTAAGCCCCGATCCAAATGATAGCGTTCATAAACTGCCGGCAACACATACTGAATGATCATCTTTGCGCTCCGATGTGTAAGTAACAGTATTAACACAGCAAGAATGAGAACAAAAACGGATACCTCTACCTTTCCCAGCGAGAAAAGTTTGGTAAACACCCACTTCGAATTAGCAAAATAGATCAGAGCAAAAAGAAGAATAGCAAACATCGTTAACCAATTGATCAGTGTCAATACAAACGGAGTAAAAGTGGAACGAAAACGATCATCTTTTTTTCCTAACCCTTTTACAAACGTACGTAAAAAACTGCGCCCCACTAAGAGCGTGGCAGCGAATAACATAAACCAAGCAATATCTTGCCAAAACCCCATTTCCGTTAATGATTGCATCCAGTTATTTATAACCTCCACTCAACTCACCCCTTCCTTTTGTCATACCCTCTTAAGAAACTATATATAGAAACCGCCCCTTCAATTGAAGAGGCGGTTTCTAATGATTCGTGGCGTCGCTACCATTATCCTTCAAGCAAAAGCAGTTCAGGATCTTCTAGCAAATCCTTCACCTTGACTAAGAAACTAACAGCTTCACGACCATCAATAATACGATGATCATATGAGAGTGCGATGTTCATCATTGGACGGTTTTCCATACCATCTCCCACCGTTACCGGACGCATTTGGATTTTATGCATTCCTAAAATCCCCACTTGAGGCGCATTCAATATAGGCGTCGACAGAAGTGATCCAAAGATCCCCCCATTGGTAATAGTGAAAGTGCCACCTTGCAGTTCTTTCAATGTAAGTGAGTTGGAACGCGCTTTTGTCGCTAACTCAACAATCTCCTGCTCAATACCAGCAAAGCTACGTTGGTCAGCATTGCGTACCACTGGAACTACTAATCCCTCTTCTGTGGATACCGCAATCCCAATATCATAAAACTTCTTCAAGACAATTTCATCACCTTGAATTTCTGCATTCACAAGTGGGAATGCTTTCAACGCACCTACAACCGCTTTAGTGAAGAAAGACATAAATCCTAGGTTTACATCATGTTGTTCCTTAAACGCTTCTTTACGACGTTTCCGTAATTCCATCACTGCAGTCATATCAATCTCATTAAAAGTGGTTAACATAGCTGCATTTTGTTGAGCCTCAACCAACCTCTTGGCAATGGTTTGTCGACGACGAGACATCCGTTGCCGTTCGACTGGTCGCTCGTTCTGCTCACTTGTAGTTGAACTTACTTTGGGTGCTGAGGACTCTACTGATGGGGTCTTCACCTCAGGCTTCACATCATCTTTTTTCATCGGTTCTTGCGAAGATGGAGTGCTCCCATGCTTCCGCGCATTGCGACGCGCTGAAGGCGAACCGCTGATTTGTTGAGCTTCTTGCTCCATTCCCTTTTGTTCCTGTGGCTGGTGCTCTTCTGTTTTACTTTCCTCTTTGCTGCTCTCCTCTGCCGGTGCATCCGAAGAAGAGTTCGCTGGAGTAGAAGTAGCTCCCTCTCCAGATCCTTCTCCTAAATAAGCGATCACTTCACCTACTTCAACTGTATCGCCTTCTTGTTTTTGGATCTTTTGCAGAGTGCCACTATTTTCTGCGTTTACTTCTAAGTTCACTTTATCTGTTTCTAACTCCAGAATAACATCGCCTTCACTAACTGAGTCGCCTTCCTTCTTCACCCAGTTAGCGATTGTTCCTTCGGTGATTGATTCTGCTAGTTCAGGTACTTTAATTTCAATCACTTGTCTTACCCCCTCTGCTGTGCTATCTACACATCATCAATTAGTACGGAATACGGATGATAAGATCCGTTGCTGCTCTACGTTATGCATATCTGGCAAACCTTCCGCTGTGCTGGAGCGTTCTTGACGACCGATATAATCAATATCCATCTTCCCTGGAGCGATCTCGCGCAAACGCGGTTCGATATACGACCACGCCCCCATATTAGCAGGTTCCTCTTGCACCCACACAATCTCTTTCAGTTGCTTAAATCGGTCCAACACCGCTTGTAGCTCTTCTTGTGGAAACGGATAGAGCTGCTCTACACGCACAATGTGAAGCCATTCAGGCTTCTCATCCATTGCTTCTAGCTCTGTTTCCAGATCGACTGCAATCTTTCCGCTACACAGGACAAGGCGTTTGACTTTACTCCGTTTCTCACCCAGTCCTTCCTGTTCCCAAATAGGCTGGAACGAGCCCTTCTCAAACTCTCTCAAATCTGAGATAACACGTTTGTTACGGATCAAGCTCTTTGGCGACATAATAACAAGTGGGCGTGCTTCCTCTGTTCCTGTTATTGCCGCTTGCCTACGCAGGATGTGAAAGTATTGCGATGCCTTCGTCATATTGGCGACGATCCAATTGTTTTCTGCAGCAGACTGTAGATATCGCTCCATGCGCGCACTTGAATGCTCCGGACCTTGTCCTTCGTAACCGTGTGGCAAGAGCATTACCAAACTGGACTGCTGATCCCATTTGGCACGGCCCGCAGAGATAAACTGATCAAAAATTACTTGTCCCGCATTTGCAAAATCACCGTATTGAGCTTCCCACAGTACCATCGTGTTAGGCTCTTGAACATTATAGCCGTACTCAAACCCTAGCACCGATGCTTCAGAAAGAGGGCTATTAAAGATCGTAAATGAGCTTTTTGCTTGTGGGAGTACGTGGAGCGGAGAATACGTACCACCTGTTTTGGCATCATGTAAGACAAGATGACGGTGGGCAAAGGTTGCACGCTCACAATCTTGTCCCGTTATTCGGATAGGTGTGCCATCTCCTAAGATGGAGGCGAAGGCCAACGTTTCCGCTAGCGCCCAATCCACTTTACTTTCTTTGCTAAGGGCATCCGCACGACGCTTTAGCACACGCTCCACTTTAGGATAAACAGTAAAGTTTTGTGGAGGCTGTAGGAGATCAGCATTCAACTCACGCAGAAGTTTACCCGATACCTCTGTTTTCACTTTTGGTAGTCGCCGTGATAACGGCTTCAGTTTAGAATGACTCCGCTTCACTTCGTCTTTCTTCTCTTCTTTCATCTTTTGGAAAGCAGCTTGCAGCTCTTCTTGTATTTCTTTTTCCTTTGTTTTTACAAACTCAGAAGTAAGAATACCCTCGCTCTCCAACTTCTCTCTATAGAGGTGACGCACCGTCGGATGATTTTTGATCTTCTCATAGACAATAGGTTGTGTTGCTGATGGATCATCCATCTCATTATGCCCGTAACGACGATAACCGATGAGATCGATAACAAAGTCTTTATTAAAACGAGCACGGTATTCACAAGCTAAACGCACGGCTGCCAATACAGCATCTAGGTCATCCGCGTTAACATGAACAATCGGTATTTCAAACCCTTTAGCAAGATCACTCGCATATTTGGTCGAACGAGCATCGCCGCTTTCAGTCGTAAAACCGATCCGGTTATTCGCGATAATGTGAATGGAACCACCAGTCTGATATCCTGGTAGTTGACTTAAGTTTAAGGTTTCAGCCACAATCCCTTCTCCTGGGAAAGCCGCATCACCATGAATCAGGATGGCCATCGCTTTTGTTACATCTTGCTTCGCATACCCGCGTTGTCCACGTTCTTCTTGTGCTGCACGGGCACACCCTTCTACTACCGCACCCACATACTCCAAGTGGCTCGGGTTATTCGCCAGCGATACCTGCGCTTGCACAGTATCACTTTCTTCCAACTGACGATCCGCACCTAAATGATACTTCACATCACCCGTCCAGCCATAGTTGATCCCCATCGAGCCCTCTGATGGAACCAACTCTTTATTTGGAGCATGATGAAACTCAGAAAAAATAGCTTCATATGGTTTTCCCAACACATGAGCGAGCACATTTAAACGACCGCGATGTGCCATCCCGATCATTACATTGCGCACGCCTAAATGAACGCTTTGTGAAATCATCTCGTCTAGTGAAGGAACCAAAGCATCAATCCCTTCAACCGAAAAGCGTTTTTGACCAACAAACGTCTTGTGTAAAAACTGCTCAAAACCTTCAACTTGAAGCAGTCGCTCCCAAGCAGCTACACGCTTTTCCTTTGGAAATTTGGATGTAATTTCACCTGATTCCACTACTTTGGTTAACCATTGGTGTTCTTCTAAGTCATATACATGGCTAAACTCATACGCAAGCGACTTCGTATATACCTCTTTTAATCGCTTCATAACATCTTGCCCGGTATGAACATCCGCAGGTGCTTCTGGCCAAATCACTCGCGCAGGAATTTGGCTTAAATCTTGTTCTTTTAAACCATACATCTCTGGCTCCAACATTCGATGGTTGCCATCATTGCGGCTTTGCAGTGGATCTATTTCAGCAGCTAAGTGGCCATAGGTACGGATATTTTGTGCCATCTTCTCTGCTTGTACCACTTTACTCAACTCGACGGACGAGTGAGCAGTCTCAACAGCCGCAGGCCCGCTATCTGCTTGCGCCATCGACGGGGGACCCCATTGTTGAAACAATTCTTTTAAATCCTCATCAACCGAGCTTGGCTCATCGCTATACTTATCGTATTGCTCGATTATGTAGCCGAGATTCGGACCAAAAAATTGTTCCCAAGGTGTTCTAGTTCCACTTTTCCCGGTTGCCATCGTGATACCCCCAACTACTCCATTTATCGATTATTTTTCCTTAATCTACAAAAGGTAAACAGCAACACTGCACACACAATAGAAGAAATAAGTCTCCTTCATCTCGTATGTTATTCCCTCTAAACTAGAAGGTATGTCCTTCCGCTTCTTAGCCTGGGGTAAATTACCGTTATTATTTGCGATCAAAGAAAAAGGAATTCCAACCGTCTGTATCATACCACATCCTATTTTCACTTTCTATATGAGGAGTAGATTCCAAGAGAAAATAGAAGAGAAATATATGAAAGAAATCTCTCTACCTAACCACCGATCTCATAGTGTGCACAAAATCTTTTAAAAATCAGTAGATACTTCTTTATTATCCTTATATTACATTTTATGATCCCTGCAAGAGGAGTGCTTCACCCCGATGGAGAATAGTGCTATATATAACAATTAACTGACAGATAGAAAAAGGAGGAATTTGAGTATGAACATAAACTTTCGCGCATTCTTCTGGATCATGGCCGGAATCGCATTTGTATGGGGAATCTTCCATAGTTTACTCAGTTATCAGGACTCGGAAACTCTCTCCTTAATTAACTCATTTATGATGGGTGCCATCTCGTCGGCACAATTTATTTTTTACGGTGAACTGCTTCATTTGGTCAAGGAAAAGATCACCCTTAGTGAGAAAAACAAAAGTACCCGTAATTAATCGCTGGGTATTTTAATCATGTGGGATTTGTTTCGAATGTCTCAATTGCCACCAAAAAGTACCCTTGCGGGATTAAAATCCTACTCGCAAGGGTACTTTTTCGTATGCTTCAAACCTGACTAAAAAAGGTAAGTCTCATATCTTCTTCACTACCGCTCGAAAGCAGATAAATCGCCGAGGTGGGATTCCTAACAATACATCCTCCGATTTTTTAAAAGAGTAGTCACCCTCAAATGTTAATCCCTCTTGCTTCATCAAATCCAGTAACTTTTCAGGCGTTAATAACGGGACATCAATGGTAAGGATAATTAGACCGTCGTCTTTTAATGTACGCCTAAACTCTCTTAAGGAGAGCTTTACCTTCTCAATACTTAAATGTTCTAACACTGATAAACAAAAAATCGTATCAAATTGACCATCTTGATAAGGAAGAGCTGTAATATCCGCTTCTCGTAAATCTATCTTATCAAAAATGTTTTCAGGTAATTGGGATACCGCTTCAGCGCCATAAGTTGATCTCATCTTTGTTAAGACAGTCTCTTTCTTACTGATTTCAGGTTGAATATCACATGCATATACCTTCTTTGCATGTTGAGCTACATACAACTTAAAGGGATGAGGCACACCGCAAGCTGCATCGAGAACTACCGCTCTGTCATTCACAAACTGTTGTGCCCATTTGTATTCATAACGCCGATTCCACCATCCCTTTGGCAACGGAAGTACAAATTTTTCAACTTTATCATCTGACTGCACAAAATATCTGGAATCGCACGACATAATGCACGCTCCTTCATCATTAAGGTCTCCTATACATTATGTATACGTCCTGTCTCTTGTGCGACAGTCACGATCAACGCTACCTACCTTTGTAAAGAACTGTACAAAAAAGAGCCTGCTAGAGTAGTTTGTTAGAGATCTACTCTACCAGGCGCGCCATCTATTTTCCCTCATCCGATTTTTCTAGGAAGAGTGCCTCGTACTCGCCGTACCCCTCCTGTTTTAACTCTGCACGTGGGATAAAGCGAAGAGCCGCCGAGTTAATACAGTATCGCAAACCTTCTGGCCCAGGTCCATCAGGGAAAACATGCCCTAAATGAGAATCGGCCGTCTTACTCCGTACCTCTGTACGTATCATCCCGTGGCTGCGATCCTCCTCCTCCGAAATATCTTCCGTACGCAATGGCTTTGTAAAACTAGGCCAACCGCAACCTGCATCATACTGATCCTTACTACTAAAAAGGGGCTCGCCAGAAACAATATCTACATAAATACCTTCACGCTCATTATTCCAGTATTCTCCTTGAAAAGGGCGCTCCGTCCCATTATTTTGCGTCACTTCATATTGGATGGGAGTTAATCTTTTCTTTAACGCTTCCTTGCTCGGCCTCACAAATTTATTATCCATCCTATACCCCTTCCTCACGTTAACCAACTACTCTTTCGGATAACCCTTGTTGTAATTGGTACATATTAAAATACAATCCTTTCTGTGCTAACAATTCTTGATGTGCCCCTCTCTCCACAATCTCGCCCTTATGCAAAACCAAAATTATATCTGCATCTTTAATAGTGGAGAGACGATGCGCAATCGCAATCGTCGTACGTCCCTTGCGCATTCGATGCAAAGCTTCTTGGATCTTTTCCTCTGTTTCCGTATCCACACTAGCAGTTGCCTCGTCTAAAATCAAAATACGAGGTTTCTGCGCCATTGTACGTGCAAAAGATAATAATTGCCTTTCACCACTTGAAAAAGAAGCGCCTCGCTCTTTCACTTTTTCCTGATATCCATGCGCCAGTTTGGAAATGATAGAATCAGCCTGCACAAATTGAACCGCTTCCCGTACATCTGCTGCAGTCGTCCCAGGGCGAGCAAGCGCAATATTCTCTTCAACAGTGCCAACGAACAAAAACGGATCCTGCAAGACTAGCCCCATCTTCATTCGCAGTTCTTCTTCGCGAAAGGTTTCCAATTCGGCCCCGTCAATCGTAATTTTCCCTTCATTTAAAGAATAAAACCGCATCAATAAATTAATGATCGACGTTTTTCCACTCCCCGTATGACCTACAATTGCCACTGTTTGACCCGGTTCCACCGTGAAGGAAATGTTTTTTAAGACCGGGTTTTTGCCATCGTAAGAAAACGAGACCCGATCAAATTCAATTTTCCCCTTCATTATGTGAGGGTCCGTTGTCCCTACCTTTTGCGGCGCTCGCTCCTTCTCATCTAGCAAATCAAAGACACGTCCTGCTGAAACAATCGATTGCTGTAAGAATGGAAGCTGCATCATCATTCGATTTACCGGTTCAAACATTCGATCCAGCAAACTGACAAATGCATACATAACCCCTATCTGTACACTACTTGCCTCTAAGATCACCCCAAAGTACGTCAGAGCAACAATAACCGCTAGGAAATAGAGAGAATCTACTGCCGGACGCAAAAGCAATCCATTAAGACGGGTGTTTTTTAAATTTGCTACATAATGCTGATGATTGATGTGGGCAAAACTCTCTTTTAACCTTTCTTCCTGGCGCAATGCCTGAATCATATTCATCCCCTGAATCGACTCACTCAACATCGCATTCAAATCACTCAATTTTTGTCGCACCACACGATACACATGAAAACTTAAACGGCGATACGTAGCCATAAGAGCGTAAATCATCGGCAAAAGCAAAAGACAAACCAATGCCAAGCGATAATCAAGTAAAAACATAGCAACAAATATTCCACTGATCAGCACGATATTTTGTACAAATGTAGATAATACACTAACAAATAATTCTTTAATTGCCTCTGTATCATTCGTAATTCGTGACACGAGTGCCCCACCAGGAATCCGATCAAAATAGGAGAGTCCTAAATGTTGCACATGATTAAATACATCGATACGTAACTGCTGAATCACTTGAAAAGCAATATGAAAAAAGCGCAGTTGTTGGAAATACATCATCGTTGACGCTATTATGCGTAAGAGAAGATATCCACCTGCGAGTAGGACGAGCGGAACCCATGGGAACAAACCAACTGTCAAGTAGTCGTCGATAAACGTTTGCACCAAGATCGGACCCGTCACTTCTGCCGCAGTCGCTGTTAACAGTAGTAGCAATGCAAGTATGAGTGAATTACGATGTGGCTTAAGATAAGCTAGTAGACGACGAATCACCATATGGCCCACCCCCTTTTTGAATGAGGGATTCTAATTGCTGCCGCCGATACATCCCCTCATATACCCCCTCCACTTGCAATAATTGCTGATGCGTCCCTTGTTCAACCAACCTACCTTCTTCCAACACAATAATTTGATCCGCATGCTCAATGCCACTTAGTCGATGGGCAGAGATGATGGTCGTTTTTCCGTGGCGATGCATCTTTAACTCATGTAAAATGCGTTCTTCTGTCTTAGCATCGACTGCAGATAAAGAGTCATCTAAAATCAAAATTTCAGGATCTAACAAAAGTGCACGTGCCATCGCTAGACGTTGCTTCTGTCCACCGGATAACGTTACCCCGCGCTCACCCACTACTGTTTCGTATCCGTGTTCAAAGTGCAGGATATCTTCATGAATTTGCGCTATCCGCGCAGCCTTTTCAATATCCCTCTGTGTCGCGTCCCGTTTCCCATAGGCGATGTTTTCTGCGATCGTAGTAGAAAAGAGAAAGTGATCCTGCGGCACATAACCCAAAACGGACCGTAGAGCAAATAGCGTATACCCCTGTATGGGTCGTTCTCCGATCAAAATATTGCCATCCTCACACTCAAATTCACGCAACAAGAGTCGTAAAAGTGTTGTTTTACCACTTCCTGTTTTCCCTACAATACCGAGTGTTTCTCCTTCATTCATACGTACATCAATATTTTGTAAAGCCGGTGATTCACTCTCCGGATACGTGAATGAGCCAACCTTAAATTGGATGGTACCCGAAGCAGCTTGATCAACCGCACCCTGTTCATCAATGATGGCTGGTTTCACTTTTAAGAGCGTCCGAATACGATCATAGGAAGCTCGACCCCGTTGTAAGATATTCATCAAAAAACCAAACGCGAGCATCGGCCATACCAACAAACCTAGATACATCGTAAACTGAAAAAGCTCGCCCAACGACATGGTACCATGCGTAACAAATAGCGAACCAACAGCGATAGCCAGAAAGATAGAAGTCCCGACCATTAACGAAATCGTCGGTGCAAACAGCGATTCTACCCGTGCTACTGACATATTCTTTTCTACCACATCATGGGACAAACGATAAAATGACTCCTTCTCTGCTTCTTCCTGTCCAAACGCCTTAATTACACGAACTCCTGATGTATTTTCCTGTACTTTATCATTTAAATCTGAAAAGGATGCCTGCGCTTTCATAAAGCGCTGATGGGTTAGCTTTCCATACCGACTAACAGCAAATGCCATCACAGGCATAGGAATAAGCGCGATTAAGGTAAGACGCCAGTCCACAAAGACAGCCATTGCAATGATAACCAACCCACCCATCACCAACGAATCAATCAAGGTGAGAACACCTTCCCCCGCCGTTACCCGTACTGCTTGCACATCATTGGTCGCATGTGCCATGAGGTCCCCAGTACGTCGTTGTTGGAAGAAAGAAGGAGACATCCGCGTGTAATGCTCCATCAGTTGACTGCGCAAAGTTTTCCCCAAGCGAAACGAAGCTCCAAAAATTAATATGCGCCATACATAGCGTAAACCGTACATAAATAAAGCCGCTCCTGCTATAGTAAGCATCCATTTCATAAAAGTGGATAATGTCATACTTTTAGCAGCAATTCCGTCAACCACCTTACCGACAACGTATGGAGGCAATAGTTCCAACAGTGCGACCATAAATAACAAGGATACTCCTATAATGTAAACTTTCTTCTCTTCTTTAAAGAACCAAGCTAATTCTTTAAATATGCTCATAACAAGTCCTCTCCACCTCAGATTAAATCCCCCCATTTAAATGAATATTCAAATGGATTAGATCAAGCACCCCATTAACCAACATGTTTATCATCTCATTATTATATCATTAGAATCGCTTAGAATCGCTCTCAATCTCGCATAAAAGACAGACCTTCACCCTCTATTTCCCGCATTATTTTTTCTCACCCATACCAATATGGTTGAAACAACGAATTACTTATGACTATACTTAGAGCAGATTGCAGAGTCTCCTGCTTCATCTTTTAGAGACTCTTTTTTAACTTACAAGATCAGATGTGTGGAGCATCCCTTCACCATCTTTTTCATGAATTATGATTGCTAAGGAGGAAATAGGGTGGCTCGTATTGCTTTAGTTACGGATAGCTCGTGTGATTTACCTAAAGAGGTAGTAGAAAAATGGAATATAGAGGTCGTTCCGCTACGAATTGTATTCTCTCATGGAGAATATCGGGATGGCATCGATCTTACCACGGATGAGGTTGTTGATCGGCTCTCCGAAGAGATACCAACCACTTCCATGCCATCACCATCAGATATCCACGCTACTTTCCAACGCTTGCAAAGAGATGGTTTTTCGCACTGCATTGTCTTACCAATTTCTGCTGCCATGAGCGGTACATATAACACATTCCGTCTCGCTGCAGAAGAACACGAAGGGATCGAGATAAAAGTAATCGACTCTAGCTCTCTATCTTGGGAATTAGGACTAATTATCTTAGAAGTTGCTCGACTCATACACGCTGGTTTGGAATTTAACGATATTATCGCGAAAGTGGATGACATCAAACAGAAGGTAAAAGGCTACTTTGTTTTAGATACATTAGAGTACCTCAAAAAAGGGGGACGTATTGGTACGGTTGCTAGCTCCATCGGTTCCCTGCTAAATATTAAACCCATCATTACCCCCAACAACGAGGGCAAGTTCGTTCCTTACACCATCGCACGCGGTAAAAAGCAGGCTACTCGCAAAATGATTCAACCGATTCATGAGCAATTAAAAAACACCCGTGCAAGTATCGCTGTTTTCCATATCCGTGCAGAGGAGGAGGCGAAAGCCTTACTACAACAGTTTCAAGAAATGGAGAATGTACGCGAAGTATATCTTGGCACCGTAAGCCCCACTTTACTTGTCCATTCTGGGCCAGGACTTCTCGGTATCGCCATTAGTACCTGCGATCACGCTGAATAAGCGCCCCACTCCATAAGATGCGTGTCTCATTCTCTTGGAATAAGGCACGCTTTCCTACTACATTCTTTTCCAATGCATAAACCGTTATGATTACTCATAGCCTCAAGCAACACTATCCTCAATCCCCCAGCTCACCTCGAACAATAACCAGATTATACTCTTCACTATTAGTAACAAACATAGACCCCTCTACTAGACCGCTTTCACAACTATGATATAATGAAAGCGCTCTCATGAATGATATTGTTTTCATTTGTACATGAATAAAATATGTTAATAGAAAGAAGGAATATCCTATGTCGAAAATTGCTATTGTTACGGATAGTTCGTGTGATCTTCCTCCAAAACTACTTACGCAGTGGGGAATAACCGTGGTTCCCCTCCGTATTCATTATAAAAATCACGAATATCGTGATGGAGTGGAAATTTCAGCAGAAGAAGTGGCACATCGTCTCGAAGAGGAGATCCCTAAAACTTCGATGCCAACACCGGAAGATATATATAAAACATATGAGCACCTCCATAATCAGGGGTACACACATTGTCTCACTTTAACCGTTGCCGCTGCTGTCAGTGGCACCTATAATACCTTCCGTTTAGCCGCACAAGAGTTTGAGCATATGAAAATCGAAGTAATCGACTCAAAAGGTGTCTCTTTTCTTCTTGGTTTTCTCGTGCTGGAAGCCGCGCGTCTCGTTCAAAATAGCACTCCTCTTACAGATATATTAACTTCACTAGAGAAAACAAAAGAACGTATTCGCGGATATTTCGTACTTGACACACTAGAATACCTTCGAGCGGGAGGACGTATCGGAAAAGTGGCCAGTTCCCTAGGCTCTATGTTAAATATCAAACCGATTATCACCTTTGACAGTGAAGGTAAGCTCCATCCTCACACAGTGGCACGCGGTAAAAAGCAAGCCGTCAACAAACTGCTGGCACCTATCAGAAAACAAATTGAATCAACCCGCGCCCGCATCGCTATCTTACACACCCGTGCAGAGACAGAAGCGCAAGCACTCAAAGAAAAGCTGGTATCCTACCCTAATGTGAGTGAAATCTATATCCAAACTGTCAGCCCGGCGCTCATGGTTCATGCTGGACCTGGATTATTAGGGATTGCCATTCAAACGCTAGAAGAAGCATAAAAGAAACGATCCCCTTGAATAATATAAGAGACGGAGACGACTGTCGCCTCCATCTCTTATATTCACTATGCCTGATCGCAAACTATCGACAAATACCAATCTATCGTAATAGATGAGATCGCACATCTATCTACAAACCTACTTCTCCTTCCCCTCCAGCTCTTGATCCTCTCGCCCCTCTTGGTCCCCGTCGTCCTCTAATCCCGCGAGGACCACGAGAGCCAGTCGCTCCCGTCGCACCGGTCACACCCACTGGACCTGTCGCTCCCGTCGGTCCCGTTATTCCTACCGAAGAAAGTGGTCCCACTTTCGTCACAAATACATCCTGGACACCTCCAAAGGTGGATTGATAAGCCGCGAAGGTAACGGGAAAATTGGTTGAAGTGGTGGAACCTACGACATATGCACTATCTTCACTATCAACATCCACTCCACTACTAAATTCATTTCTCCTCCCTCCCAGATATGAAGAAAAGGCGATCCCTTGCCCTGAGAAGCTCACCTGCGTCACAAAGGCATCTTGTAAACCCCCAAGGCGACCTTGAAAAGCATCCGATGTAACTGGAAAATCAGTAGAGGTAGTAAACCCTATTACCCAGGCTGCCCCAAAAGAATCAGTGGCAATCCCATTTCCTTGTTCCGTGCCTCTCCCTCCTAAGTAAGTGGAATATATCAGGGCACTTCCGCTTGCATTTAACTTTGTTACAAACGCACTTCGAGTCCCCGTCATGATTGATTGGAAAGCATTATTGGTTACTGGAAAATCACTAGAGAGTGTAATCCCTGTAACATACGCATTTCCGCCTCCATCCACATCAATATCCGTACCCGCATCAGTCGCACTACCACCTAGCAGCGTCGAATACTCAAGGGAAGAGCCAGCAACATTTAGTTTCGTTATAAACACGTCACTGCTTCCTGCAAACACCGTCTGAAAGGCACCCGATGTTGTTGGAAAATTAGCAGAACCCGTCGATCCCGTCACATACGCAAGATTATCCTCATCAATAACAATTCCTTTCCCTTCATCATTGGAGCTTCCACCTAAGAAAGTAGAGTAGACCAGCGCGGTTCCGGCACTATTGAACTTTGTAATAAAAGCATCGCTTATACCCCCTCCGTACATCGTTTGAAAAGCGTTCGTCGTCACCGGAAAGCTCGTCGACCCCGTTTCACCCGTGACATACGCTTCATCACTTACGTTCAAAGTAATTGCATCACATACAGTTGCCCCACTTGCTCCTCCTAGATACGTGGAATAAATAAGGGAAGATCCATCTTCATTTATCTTCGTTACAAATCCATCCAATATTCCTCTTCGTATAGTTTGAAAGGCGTTAGAGGTTACAGGAAAGTTGGTTGAACTCGTAGCACCCGTGACATGGGCTTGAAATACAGAATTCACTACAATCCCAAACCCAGTATCCAAAAAAACCGGGGCTGCATCTACTCCCCCCAAAAACGTCGAATACAGAAGAGAGCTTCCCACAGCGTTAAACTTTGTAATAAACACATCTTGCGTATCCAACAACGTGGTCTGAAAAGCACCTGTCGTTACAGGGAAATTAGTGGAATTTGTAAATCCAGTTATATATGCACTACCAGAGGTATCAACGGCAATAGCATTACCATTCTCTCCTCCTCTTCCCCCTAGATAAGTAGAATAGAAGACAGTAGGATCAATGATTAACGGACTCTCCAAATCGTATGCCCCTTCTTCAATCTTAAACCCGATTGATTTATCCGGGTGTAGCTGAAACTGCGTCGGAATAATCTTCTCCTCTAACTCTGTCCACTGAAAACTAATCGGCTTTTCTTCACATAAAACCCCTTGTCGCGTATGCACACATAAATTTCCTTGATCGCAAAGGGTTACCTCTTCTCCCCCCTCATATTGCAATCGAATATCTTGAATATTGGCACCTGGATAAACAACCACGTCATATTTTAGATCCCCTTCATTTCCATAAAAAACGATATCAATTCCCGGCCACACACTTTCGTAAACCACTTGCTCACTTTCCCGCTCCCTGTGCATAACCCCTCTAGGAACAACTCCCTCACCTGCACCTACAAACCGTAACATGAGCTCGGAAGAGCTTTTCGGTATAAACCGTACACCTCCCTTTTCAAATATAAACTTCACTTCTTGCCCTTGTGTAACAAAAGCGATCTCACAATCCCCTACATCTTTACACGCTTGAAAAAGCAGCGATGGTGCATCTACTTTCTCCATATTCCCCATCCCATACCCCTCCCATCACAGATACCAAGATGCATTATCTTATGATTCATCTTCATTCTGGTTACTATTGGACAGCTTCTCTCAAAGATATGCGTAAATGAATATTGTGACTTATCAAACATTTTCCCTTACATCAACTTTCCCATCCAATCATCTCTTTGCTATAATGCACCCTCTTCTCCCTCACCGACACCACGTGGACCCCTTGGTCCCCTCGGGCCACGTCGCCCCCTTGGACCTTGCGGACCTGACATTCCTGTAGATCCTGTCGCTCCCCTTGCTCCTGTCGGTCCGGTCGCACCAGCTGGCCCAGTCACACCTATAAGTTCCCCTATCTTCAAAATAAAAGCATCTTCATCCCCTCCGAACTGCGATTGGAAGGCACTAAAGGTTACAGGAAAGTCTGTTGAGGAAGTAGCCCCAGTAACATACGCGTTCCCACTCGCATCCACCGCCACACCAAAGCCACGTTCGCCTCCTCTCCCACCTAGGTAGGAAGAGTAAGAAAGTCCTTGCCCCGAAAAGCTCACCTGCGTAATAAAAGCATCTGTCCCCACATCAGCCAAGCTGTCTTGAAAAGCATCGGAAGTAAGCGGGAAGTTTGTCGACTCTGTCTGCCCCGTAATCCAAGCAGATCCAGAGGAATTCACCGCAATTCCAAAGCCAGCATCGCTCGCATCTCCTCCTACATACGTTGAATAGATCAGAGCACTCCCTTCCCCATTAAGTTTGGTGACAAAAGCATCAGAAGTACCCTTCAACGTTCCTTGAACAGCGTTAGGTGTAATAGGAAAATCTGTGGATTCTGTCTCCCCTGTAATATAAGCATTCATGGCACTGTCGAGTGCAATGCCAATCCCACGATCATCTCCACTTCCACCGATATAAGTGGAATATATCAAGCTACTTCCTAAAGCATTTAATTTAGTGATAAAAGCATCGCTACCTCCCCCGAAAATCGTCTGCAATGCCCCAGTTGTTACCGGAAAATCGACGGAATTTGTTCTTCCTGTTACGTAGGCATTCATGCTATCATCTAACACTATGTCAATCCCCACATCTACCCCACTTCCACCTAAGAAAGTAGAATAAACCAAGGAGCTTCCTGTTGGATTTAACTGCGTAACAAAGACGTCTGCTAGTCCTAGAAGGAGTGTCTGAAATGCATTGGTGGTAATCGGGAAATCGGTTGAACTTGCCACGCCTGTTACATAAGAATTTCCTCCTCCATCAATCGTCAATCCCAACCCCTGATCAAATCCACTTCCCCCCAGGTAAGTAGAATAAAGAAGGGAGCTGCCCGAAGGACTGAAACGAGTGACAAAACAATCAAAGATCCCTCCTAATGTCGTTTGAAAGGCGCCTACTGTTATCGGAAAGTTAGTCGATGTGGTCGTACCAGTGAGAAATACATGACTACTCGCATCAACCGCAATGCCTTGACTTGTGAAAAATGGCGAAGATTCTCGTCCTGATCCTCCTAAAAAAGTAGAATATATCAAAGAAGTTCCCGCCGCATTCAGCCGAGTCACAAACGCATCTGTTCCCCCTGACAATATTGTTTGAAAAACTCCCGTTGTTGTAGGAAAATCAGGTGAATTTGTTACCCCTGAAACATATGCCTCTCCATTAACGTCGACTGCAATCCCTTGTCCTTGGTCTACGTTACTTCCCCCAAGATACGTAGAGTAAAAAACCACTGGATCGATCTGAAGCATCTTCGTTACATCATAAGAAGAAGGTTCGAATCCAATGGAGCCATCTTCAAAGAGGCGAAAAGAACTTGTGATCGGATACTTCTTTCCACAAACTTGTTGAAAGCTAATCGGCTTTCCTTCACGAAGAATTCCATCTGATGTAAAGATCAACAAATCCCCTTGGTTGCTGAGGGTTTGTCCCCTTGCGCCCTCATATTTCAACCGAATGTCTTCAATACGAGCCCTTGGATGAACGAACAGATCATACTTGAGGTTCCTATTATAGATAGAAAAAACCACATCTACACCCTGCCACACCTCTTTGTAGATCACCCGCTCATATCTCCCACCGGCTAAATTGTTCCCCTTGGGAACGATCCCTGAACACGCATGCATAAAGCGCAGCCTTAATTCAGAAGATTCTTTTATAAAAAACCGAACCCCCTCTTGCCTAAATTCGAATTGGATTCCTTCTCCGTCTGCAACATAAATCCCCTTTGTTTCACCCTCAACTTCACACAGTTGAAACAATGCTATTCCCCTCCATCCAAATCAACATGATGCTCTATCCTATGTTCAATCATCCCAAATTGGGATGATGAACCGTGTGTATGCCTCATTAATCGTGTAACATGAGCGTCCTTGGTTCACGTAAGCCACGCGGTTCTGTTGCACCCGCCATTGCTAGATACAAGAATCCTCATTGACTAGCAGAGAAATTCCCATCTACTGATATCATCGGAATTTATAGTAGACGCAGAAATCAAAAAATTTACTAAAACCTATATCATTCAAGTCTTGATTGATATATACTATATTCAATTGAAATGAAATGAGGTAATTATATGGATAATACGATTTATAAACAAAATTTAACCCCAGATCAACTTCAGATGGTGAAGACAGAAATGGCCAAAAAGAAAAAAAATAAAGGCCCTCTATATCTTTTATGGTTCTTCTTGGGTGGACTCGGAATTCATCGTTTTTATTTAGGGGATACAGGTTATGCTCTGGGAATGATGTTCACATGGGGAGGATTTGGGATCTGGTGGTTCATTGATCTCTTCTTAATTGGTAACCGTCGTGACCAAATCAATACGGATATGGAGCGTCAACTCATCACCGAAATTAAAATTATGACAGAGAACCGTGCTGGTTAGTACATAGCAATAACCGACAGAGCACATAAAAAGATGCTCATTATAGCATCCCTAAAATGAATAGCCATCCCGCGCTAAAAACAATGTTCCACTCAGTCGAGTGGAACATTGTTTTTAGCAAAATATATTATCCGATATCCTCGCTTCCCCCTATTCTCCACTCGGGTCGTCTTTATGTGGGGCTTTACAAAAATGATGCTCATAGGGATCGTGACAAGATTCATGGTGCTTATAATGTTTTTGACAATAACAAACAGCCCCACCCTAGACGCTATCTCTAGCCATCCAGGGCAGAGCTGTCCTACATCGCTTTCTCTCCGTCTTTCGCTGAGAAAAAATGCTTTAGAGCATTGTACACCTGTCCTTTTTCGCGAATAATATAATGCATAAACTTAGGATCATCAAGGTTTTTGTAGGCATTCATCAATGTAGAATGACGATTATACTGGTTTAAGTGACCAGGATATATCCGTTTCTTTTATGTATTATTAAGCCCGCGCTTCAAGGATTTCAACTTCTCTTCGCACTTTTGGATCTCTCCATCGTCGACGTAGCCTTTGGATCTTAATTGGAGAAGTTGATCTTTAATCTCGGTTCCCTGTTTTGTCCCTGCTATTGATTCAAAGCTTTTAATGTGACGCATGATTGTCTCTTTATCATTACTACTCACATTTGTGCCTCCTCTTTCAGAAACATCTAACTCTGTGATATCCATCCCCCTCACATGAGAAAAGAATCCGCAATGAAAACGACGCGTCTCTGCCGGTCTCCAGCCCCTATGTCACCAGCTGAGGAGGAGGACTATCTCTAGGCATACAAAAACCACTCCTACAAAAGCAGTGGTTTCAGCACGGTCATCAATCAGATATCTTGCCCTCTTCTGCTCTTTTTTCTATCTCTTCTTGAGCTCCTTTCTCTTGAGTCTTAAGTTCATCAGACATATGAAGATATCTGTCTCTTCTGTACTCACCTATTAGTCTCCATCTGTGTGTAACTAATTCTTTCTCTAACTTATTATATTCTTCTCCATATTCGCCTCCTTGTAGTCTTTTCTTCTCATTTAGATACCACATAGCTTTATCCATACGACTGCCTTCTCTTTGGTTAGAAACAATTATCTTCCCATCTATATCATTATATAACGCTAGCTTTTTCACATAAATACTACCAGCTTCAAGTGTTCCATTTAATTCCCAACTTTCCCACTCCGCATTAATCCTCTCGCGTTCCTTCTCAAAATGTTCCTCTAACTCCTCCTGTGACTGGACAGATGTGTACTCGCCCCCTCCAGCTGACGCTACATCTCTTAACGCTTGCTGCTCACTATTGTTTAGATCCAAGCCGATGATATTGACTACCGCCTCAATATCCGACTCATGAAGCGACTTTGCTGCAGCCACAGGATCTCCATCGCAGGTTTCCTTTCCATCGCTCACCACATAAACAATATTTTTGACGTTCTCTTTCTTCATTCCCGCTATCTCTTTTTTCGCAGACTTAATGGCGGAAGCTAAGGGTGTCCACCCCGCTGGTTGAATCGAAGAGATCGCCTTTTTGACTTGAGTCGTGTCAGGCTTTCCTGCTGGATAGATCACCTCACTACTCCCGCAAGAAACCTTTTTATCTGCTGAGCTGTTACTCCCTTTATGACCATACACCCGTATCGATACCTGTGCAGATTCGGGAAGGTTCGAAACAAAGCCTTGGATCGCCCTCTTCGCTAAATCCATCTTCTTGCCACCTGATATACTTTGTGCCATACTGCCACTCGCATCTAACAAGATGCTCACATGAAACTCTTTTGCTTCAGGTGGTGCATTCATTTCTCCATCCGGTGTCTCTACATCCACTTCAATGGTTGGGTCAATCTGATCCAACCCATCGACGAGCGGCCCATAGTCTTCCGCTAATAACTGAACAATATGTTTATAAGCTTCGTCTGCGGTTAAGTTATCACCTAGTTTGTCTAGCTCCGCATTCACCTTGGCTTCATCATACTTATCTCCGGCATATTTTCCTGGTCCCTCGCGCAACATGCCTTCTACCGTTGTCGCTGGCTCAAACTCCTTCTTCTCTTCCTTCTTTTCTTTTACCTTTTCTCCAGCTGGCTCGTCACCCTGGACTAAACTCGCACACCCCGATGTCATGAGAGCCATAATAAGAATGATCCCTACTAATTTTCGCATGGTTAAATCCCCCTGCATATTTATATCATTCCTATTATATTGGATGAGAGAAACAATATCTATCATTTTCTAAATTTCCCTTATGATAATCACATCCTAACACATCGCATTCTTGATCAAAAAGCGGTCAAATTCGGCTGATTTCTTATCCGAAAATGGTTCATGGAATCGAGACAAATCAATACATTCCACCTACAATCCACTTACTTGTTTACAAAACTACGCTTTCGTATAACTAAACTGAGTCCTCTATCTATTAACCACATCACAATCGTAATAATGGGTGCGATACCATACAAAACAAAAAATAAAGGAACAGATGCTAATAGATGTAAGATAAAAGATGCTAAATTTGAGCCCTTCAACTTTTTGTCTACTAGTTTATCAATACCTATCGAGACTGGGAGGCCGTAAAAAAATATAATTAAAGAACTAAACATCACCAATACCATAAAATAACCGGGACCTTCCTGTCCAAAATCTCCACTAAGTACGAATCCATAAAATCCAAAGATTGATATCATCATGACAGCTATTACTGAAGTTAAGAACTTGCTATCTATCATATTCAACTCCTCTTATCGTTGGATCATATCAGATAAAAATTACAAACTAATTGTCTACCCGAGAATCAGTAATAATTAAATACCCCGCTTCTCCTACCCAAGTTTCACTTGGCTCAGAAAACGGGGTACTGCAAACATATTACCACATATAACTGAATTTAGTGTTCATTTAACGGTTATACAGACAGGGCTAAGCTACATTTTATATGCCCACCTAATGCCTCATTCAAATCATTCCACTAACCCTAGAACCAAGAGGGTTCCATATAAGATAAACGCTGTTCCCATAAGCATAATAATAAATCTCACTACCCATGGAAGGTAGGATGGGTACTTAGCTGAAACAGCCCCCACAATAATAAATATGGCGCCCATTAGAAAGCTGTAGAATACATTCATTTTGAACACCTCAGCTGTAAAATTTACAATAATCGCCTATTTACTACTTATTGCAAATAAGATAAACATTACTAGTAACAATTACTCCTACGACTGTCTCACAATATATACTGTTAAACACAATACCTGCCCATCGATTGCCGAACACGGCTTCTTCCTAGATACTTGAATACACTTTAGAATATCTATGACCTTCTTCATTTTTAGTATGCATCTTGCCCATACCCTTATCTTCTAAGTTCATAGTAGTACTCCAAAAATAGCGTTTATACCACCATCTGCATAAGTAACACTATTCGATGAGCCATTATACCAGAACTGTCCCGTTGCTGCTATAGTAAATAACTTTGTACCATTAGCATTAAAAGTTGCACCTGTTGCAGTCTTTCTCGTTGTAGGAGGCGTCTTTTTTCTCACCAGCCTAACACCACGCCCAAAGCTCCTCAATCTCTTCTCTCTTGTCCCATATCAACGATTCTCGCCCGCCGATTGTCATCTCCGTTCGGATCAATACCTCATTCATATCGTACTTGTACCTGAACATCATCGGCACGTTCGCATCTAAATATTTACATTTTATATCTACAATGACCATGCTATCCCTCTTGTACAAATTGATCCCATCATAGTTCGCTAACGAGTTGTTGTCCGCTAAGAAAAACAGCGGTATGCCTTTTTTAGCGAGTAACCGTGCGATTTTCTTCTTGATCGCTTCCGTAGATTCCATACGATTCGCTCCTTTTCATGTCAAAAAAAAGACACCCTCGTCATGAGAGTGTTTCGCTGTTTCTTTATTGTAGAGGTGAACCGCTAGGTTCCTTACTATATCTTATCGGACTATCGCCTGGCTCTTCATGAAAATCCCCCGCTGATTCAAGTATCACTTGAGTTCAAAGAAACGGGGCTTTACGACTTCCCTCATTACGATATTACCACGTTAATACTTTATATAGTGGTCAAATCCAGCTTTTTCAATCCCCTAAAATCTCTCTCGCATCCTGCCTATACGCTGTATGATAGTAAAGTTCAATCTTCTCGCTTTGATGCCCCTCCAACTCTACTTCAAGAACGATTGGATCTACAATTCGCGAATCTTGCTCCTCGAGAGTTATGCTCTCCACTAAAGGAACCAATTTATGACCGATCGTCCCTTTTCCCTTGCCCTTCTCTAACATAATTTCACCAGAAATATCTGTTCCCTCTATTTTGAAAGTAGCTTTTTTATCCTGATCGCTTTCATTCCCTTTATACTTTAAGTTCAAGACATCCTTAGGCACCTGATCCTCCTTTGCCTCACTGGTTGGTAAGTCAATGTACTCTATTTCAGCTGACCATTGTCCACCATTACCTTTAAAAATAAACACGTAATAGTTTACAGGGTCGCCAATTGTACAAGCTGAGGTGAAAATTAAACAAGATATCAAAATTATCATCACAATTAATTTCCTCAATTTTTTACCTCCTTAATATTAAGAACTTGAATCCCCTGCGGAAATCAAGTCCTTTGCACTCACGTTTATTATTTAATAACTTTATTTATATACATAAAATGGAAATCTTGATTATTTACTGTCCAATCTATAAATCTTGTTCTTTCTGTTCCATCATCCGGGTCTTTGATCGCCAGGTGAAGCCCAGTACCACTTCTTGACCGATCATAACCAATTCCGGCTACCCAATGCCAAGAAGCGTTTACAGCTTGACAGCCATTTGCTCTGCTTCACTTGCTGGAACTGCTTCTATTGTAGATTCAGATGCTGGTAAAATTTACATTGTAGAATTAGCCTTTGGGGTAGTGGAGCTATTCCAACTGATAGAATCAATATTACAGAAAATAATTTCTTTTTCATTCCTAATTATCTATTTTCAAGAATACTTATAGTTTTATCATTATAAAATATTTCCTTGTTAAATACTAGATACAAACAACAGCTCTTAGACACAATGCCTGTATCTATTCTAAGTTGTATAACTCCGCTATCTTCTCAATTGATTCCTTTATAATCTGTGTATATCTACACGTTTACAAGCTGCGCTCCAACCTCCTAGCAGAGCGCCAATCGATCACATCATCGGATCAATTTCCTGGATATTGCTTTCACTTCTAGTCTTTGTAACCTCTAGAATATTTGGTGGAAGATCAACGTTTATAGAAAACATCAAAGTGACCGCTTGGGCATCCGTCCCATACATATCTAAGTGGGTTCTCCTATTGCCAATGCTATTAATTTTCGGAGGAGAATGATTTACAGAAGAAACACCTGTGATAGATGAATCGAAACTCTTATTATTATTGTTTTTCTTATTCATGTTAGCTGACCTAGTAATGACCATTTGGTATTACATCATATTTTCGAACATGCTCGGAAAAATAAATCATTTTTCTTCATGGAGAGGATTTTTATCCATCATCTTATAAAAAATTGGACAACAAATGGGCTAAAGCATAATTAAGTTATGATGGAAATAGTACGAGACCGAGTAGTTTTGTTGTGGAATGAGATTGATGGGGAGAGATTTTCTCAGAATATAGCTAATTAGATTTGAAGGGGTGTTTGTTGTGACAAAATTATTCGAAGACTATTTTTCAGAGTTGCAAGCAGACATGGTTTCCATCTGCTTAGAATATGTGAACAATGAAGCCGACAATATCTATATCTATTGCTTCCATGAGGAAGGTTGGTATTCATTTAATGTATTCTACAAAATACGCGGGGTTGTTGTTCGGAAACATAAGCTGAATGAAATACCCGGGGTTAATTTTGTATATGATACATCTGGTGAACGACAAAACGCAGTTTTAAATGTAGGGATAGATAATTTGAAAAAAATCAAGAAAAAATGTGAAGAATTTGGGCGTGATGTGCCCAAAGAAATGAAATTGCACTACGATGTACGTAGTAACAAATTACAAGCAAAGTATAGATATGATTTAGTAGTAACCCATGATGAAGAACTATTACCTGATGACCTTTTTGACTCCTGGTTCGAGGAAGTAGGTAAAAAGGATATTGGTGAAATCAATTAATTCAACAGCCAAACAGCACACCTATTCGTGTGCTATTTTTCTTACATCACTACCTCTTCACGCTCGAGAATTTTTTCCCACCGCTTTCCATAGCCCCGCTTTGATGACGACCCCCGTTCTTGATCGTACCGCCTGTTTGTATACCGCCCTGCTTTTCGCAGTACCATTCCCGACTTAATTCATGACAGCCTGGGTGGTTTCAAGGACTGGATGGTTTCTGTGGCATAGTACCAACTCCCCCAAATGAAATCCCCATATAAAAATCCCCAACTCACTGGGGATTTTTATATGGGGATTATTTTCTCATCAGAGATCTAAATAAAAGAACCACCATAAGAAGGCATAAAATAAATGTACCAACTATTAGTATTTGAAATATTGTTGTTCCCATTACAAGGCCTCCATTTTACCAATTATCTGTTGCCCAAGCTTTATTATTACCTACGTAGAGCCTCAGGTAAAACAGCCTTATAGTTCCCCGAAGCCACTCCTACGAATCTTAAGTATGCATATGCATCATCATCACTAGAGGATGTTTCTTTTTTTCGTACTAGTTTAAGATCTATATTGCTATATGAACCCATGCCATAAACGTCCCACTCATGTACTTTGCTAATGTAATCATATCCACCTTGAATTCTTGATGGTTTCCTTCTTTTTCTCAGTGAGTTCACCAGTAAGAGCAGATACCTTAGAAAAACTTACTTTCTCGGCTTTAGCAGCTAAGGCATTTCCTGCTGTCCCCATTGACGAGACATAATATATTTTTATAATTTAGTGAATGATTTACTAAATTTAATAAAACCCCGCTCCTCCTACTCAAGTGAAACTTGAGCATCAGCGGAGAAACAGGGATATATTCTTCATCAATATATAGCGTCCTAATTACCCACTTAGCGGCATACGATCACACTACCATCATATCACGGTTTTCACAGTAATAGCGGTCAAATAGTCGCTACAGATCATGTTAGATTTCTCATACTTCCATATGCAAAAAGCAATTACCACACCTACAGATCAACTTACTGTGTACCCAATCAAGAGGGATCAGAGCATTCCCTTCGCGCCAACGTTCTACGACTGCACTTTGATATCTATCGTCTACAATATCAGCATGTTCTATTGTAATAGAAAAAACAGACCAGGATAAAGTTCATGAATTCTCTATTTTTGAGGATCATGAGATCAAAAGTAACTATTTAATTGATGAATCCGGTGAATTAGTAGACATAAAAATAAGAAACGAAGATTTGTTGAGACAACAACATAGTTCTATCAAATCGTTAGATACACAAGAAAAGACTTCTCAAATGAAAGGCATAGTAAAAGAACAACCTCAAAAAACTTCTCAAAAAGCACCTCAAAAAGGACCTTGCTCAGCAAAGGCTAAAGCTTGCTTTAATGATTGTGTAAACGACACTAACCTACCAGGTTGGATTTCCACAGGCGTTCTCATGGGATGTAGTCTATCTTGTAGAGCTACATGGCAGGTATGTGCTGCATGCGTAACTTTTTCTGCGGGTATATGGGGTGGAATGGCATTAGCCTGCGTTAAAAAGTGTCCTAATCCCGATACCTGCAAACCCTGCTGTTAAGGATAACAAGGCGACCACATTGGTCGCCTTTGTTTCATTTTAATACATAAAAAATATATGTACCGATAAGGAAAACAAAAAATGAAGCGAATATTACAGTTGCTATTTTCGCATACATTGTTGATATTCTTGCTATATGGTTGAGACAAATTATATAAAGCATCGTTGCCGCAAGAGCAACTAAATCTAAATAGTCGCCAAATTGTCGTCCCAATAAGAGAGCCCGATTTAAAATGGCTAGGATTACTATCCAATAAACTACCCAATACGAGTACCATAACCATTTTTTCGGGGGTATATGATCCCTTTTTCCTTTCTTTCTTCCCATTTTGCAACACCACTTTCTTTCATTCTAGTATATCGTTTTTATTCTACGTGGTGTTACAACTTCACTATATCATGTCAAATCAATGGAGAAACAGAGTTGTGTCCTTCATCAATATATAGCCTCCCAATCACGACTAACGGCATATGATCACACTACCATAATTAGCACGGTTTTCTCGACAATAGCGATCAAATTTCGCAAATCATGTGTCAGATAAGGTATGTAAGAATAATAAAGAGGTACGGACGAGATTTACACTGGAATTGAGTTGTAGACGGCGTTTTTCTTTTGCATAAGAAAACGACTCCACTTTCGGAGTCGTTTCTAAATAACGTTCGACCATTTTAAAATGGAGTTTAATTTTCGGCAATACTTCTCTTAAATACTATCTAATTCATCTTCATCCACAGCATGTTCTGTAAATAGGTGGATGAATTCTGTGAATGTATCAGAAATCCAATTGGACTTTTTAATTCTGCCGCCATCAAATATTTCTTCCATAAAATTAGCTCGGTGAATATAGATTATCCCCGATGGTTCCTTTCCTATTGAGCCATAAAAGCAGTATTGTTCCAAGGCAGAATCTTGAGCAAAAGGAACCATCATCACTCCCTTATCACGAATTATTTCATCATCTTCTTCAAGAATTTCCTCTACCATATTTTCTATTTGCGATGGGAATAGGATATTTACGAGCTCATAAAATTCACCATTTAACTTGATATGGGTGCTTTCTTCAAGACCCACATATTTCAAATACCACTCCAAAAAATCTTTCGGAAACTTTAATCCTGCTTTTTTTTCAATTAGCAACAGTTCTTCAACAGAAACAGGCTTCTCCCGTTCAATCCATTTAATCATTTTTTGTCCCTCCTAGCCTTTGTTGGCCCCAATACTTGTGACCACCTGTGTGACGAAACGAATCATTTAGGTCGTAAGGAACTAAAATCAGTTTACCCGTTTCTTTATCATAATGCCAAGTTAGATTCTCCTCCATTATTCTATTACCACCCGGTCCAATTGGCCCTTTATTTTTTCTAATTGATTCCTTCTGTGCATCCGTAAAGCCAAAATCTGATTCCCATTCAGGATATAGGATTTCCTAACGCATCCTTTACAGCATATGGAGTAAAATCAGGAAGAGCATCTCCATTATACCCAACCGTATAAGTATTCCCAGCAGAAGTTGTCCGCGTCTCAATTGTATTTGCTTTATCCCCATACCGAATCTTAAATTCTCTTCCATCACTAGTTTCAGCTATAAGTTTACCATTTTCAATTCGACTAGTTTCAAATGAAAAATCAGGATCCCCACTCCGCAAACAAAGCAAGTTTGTGCCGCTTTAATGACTCTATCTGAGAAGCGCGACTCTCGGACTCTTCCTCTCGAAAAAGGGAAAATCCATGATGTCTTCTTTCACGAGTAAATGAGAGCGAATGTCCAAAAGCTTTTTTCCTCTCATCATGGACTAGAGAATCATGATCCAATCTGACACTGGCTCCACTACCTTTTCACTTGGAAGAAGCGGAAGTTGGTCTCGCACACGGTTAAGAGTACGGTAGTCAAGCAAGATCGCCAGTACGATGAGTAAGACAAAAAACCACTTAAGTAAGTATCCGTAGAAAGATAACGCATAGAAAAAAGAAGCCATAGCGGGCATTCCAAAACTATGAGCATTCCATGCCCCATGATCGAAAGTCGCCCACACAAAAAAGAAGAGTGGGATCAGATACGCTTTTTTCCCCATCGGTTACGAAAATGTAGAGCCATTCCTATTCCTAATGAGATAAACCCAGTCCATACCCCATGACCAGGGGACATCGCTACTCCATCTGAAAAATAACCAGGGAAAAGGGTGAAAACCTCCCAATTTTGTACATTATCAGAGAATAAACTTGCAAAAAGACTCCATAAGCTTCCCTCTTGATCTGTTGTTACCCAACGGCGTAATACTTCTTCCGAAAAATCAAATCCAACCCCTACTGAAGCACCCCCCAACATATAGTCGGTAAGGCTAAAGCTCTTCGTTCTGTTCGTAAACAGAAATAGTAATAGAAAAGGTATTAGCTTAAAAGATTCTTCCATTATCGGACCAACGATTTCGACACTCCATCTCGCACCGACGGTGACTGAACCCTCTGCAAATAACCCATGAAACAAATAAACCGCAATCGCCGAAAGCGGGGCAATCACCCAGGCTCACTTTATGTATTTGCTGATGATGAATGATAATACGAGAAGTAAAAAGCCGGTGCAAGCCTTGCCCGGTTTTTTATAATACCCATCCTCTTTTATGTAAGTATGAGGGTGGAATGCCTTCATATTAATGGAATTCCTTTGTGGGGATAAGAGTAAAAAATAGGGTCATAGAATGATAAAATGAGATCTATCAAAGACCCAGTTATCGAATAGGAAAATGAAATGGTTCAGCAGGTTATCTAATATGTAAACGAAAAAGCGGATGATATATATATTGCTTCCATGAAGAGGGTTGGGCTTTTTTTGATGTATTCTACAAAGTACAAGGGAAAATTGTCCATAAACATCAAATGAATAAACTACCTGAGATTAATTTCAAATATGATGTATCATCTGAACGACAGGATGCAGTTCTAGATGTAGGGATAAATGATTTGAAAAAGATTAAAAAGAAATGTGAGGAATTCGGGCGTGATATGCCCACAGAAATGAAATTGTACTACAATGTAAGTGGTAAAAAATTACAAGTAAAGTATGGGTATGATTTAGTAGTGACCCATGATGATGAACTAGTTCCGGCAGATCTTTTTTATCCTGGCTTGAGGAAGTAAGTAAGAGGAATACTGATGAAATCAAATAATTCAACAGCCAAACAGCACACCCTATTCGTGTGCTGTTTTTCTTACATCACTACCTCTTCACGCTCAAGAATTTTTTTCCACCGCTTTCCATAGCCCCGCTTTAATGACGACCCCCGTTCTTGATCGTACCGCCTGTTTGTATCCCACCCGTGCTTTTCGCAATACCGCTCCCGACTTAATTCATGACAGCCTGGGTGGTTACAAGGACTGGATGGTTTCTTTGGCATCTTCTTTCCTCACTCCCCTGACACTGCGCCCAAAGCCCCTCAATCTCTTCTCTCTTGTCCCATATCAATGACTCCCGCCCGCCGATTGTCATCTCCCTACGTATCAATACCTCATTCATATCGTACTTGTATCTGAACATCATCGGCACGTTCGTATGCAAGTCTCTACAGTACATATCCACAATGATCATACCATCTCGCTTGTATAAGTTGATCTCATCATAGTTCTCCAGCGTAATGTTATCTGCTAGGAAAAACGGAGGCACACCTTTGTCCACAAGTAACCGTGCGATTTTCTTTTTGATCGCTTCCGTGGATTCCATCGAATCGCTCCTTTTCATGGCAAAACAAAAACACCCTCGCCATGAGAGTGCTTCGCTGTTTCGTTATTGTATTGGTGAGCCGCTAGGTCTCTCTTGATATTAAACTGGAGATCCACCAACCGGATCAATATATCTAACTGGCGACCCACCCATCGGATCTTCAATAAATCTAACTGGGCTATTACCTGGCTCTTCACTATACCATCTCATAATGCCACCCCTTTGTATGTATTACCCGCTTACTGGATCTACCTTCTCCTCAACTAACCCCACATCAATAGGCTCCAGTGGATATCCTCCCCACTGTTCAAAATAGGAACGCACAATCATGGAATGCACCTCCTACTCAATAATCTACCTCTATTATATCTAAATTAAGTAATTTGAGCAAAAATTAAGCCTTATCCCCCCTGATCACTTAGATTCGATAATAACGAGGCTCTCCAATTTCCCTCATTACCATAATATCAGCTCAACATACGATATAGCGGTCAGAAACCGGTCAAAAAGCGGTCATATCCGTGCACTGATGTAGATATTACTTTTCTTTAACTTTAGATAGGTGCTGATTCAAAAAATCATCGAATCCATTACATACCTTCTCTGCTGCCTCTGGTGTCTCGGAGATAAGGTAGTCCGTATCAAAATAAATAATTCTTGTAGTCTTATTCCTATAGTCGAAACAAAAGTGACAATTACTTCTGTCAAATGCAAAAGGAATAATATAAAAAAACTCTTCATCTTCATCAACAGATTCATTATATTGAAAGATTATTTCATCTGGTGTCATCACTTCTACAAAAATTCTTCTACTCCCGCTCTCTGTTAGAATTTCTAGCCCCTCATCTGAAACACTTGCTCCCTGGTATTTAGCGACCCAATCGAAAAAGCTTGGGGGTAGCGATACAGGAAGCTCCAACAACTTTTCCCTGACTTCATCTTCCGTTAGTTCTCGATTCTTTTTTTCCAGATCATGGACTTTCATCCTCCTCTAATCGTCTTGTACACCCCAAATCGCATGTCCACCCGTCATATGGGGTTGTATACAACGACAGCTAATACAATAGGGCTTCGAAGGGCTCTTCTTACTATAGAAAAGCGATCCTACTCAAAAGTGAGCGGATCGCTTTTATCTTCCTTTAAAATAAACAAAAGCCAATAATCATTCCTATCGTAAGAGCTATAGATCATACTACAAAAATTAAACCCCGTTTCCCCTGACCAAGTGGCACTTGAGTCAACGGAGAAACGGGTTTTTGCCTAGTCATCAATATATAGCTATAGCGTACCAGTCACTTGACTGAGCGGTACACGATCACATTACCATAATAGCACGGCTTTCACGGTAATAGCGGCCAAAAAGCGGTCAATACATGGATATTTCACAATATATGTTTTTATATGAATAAACTTTATAATTGACAGATATAAACAAGCGAATATATAATCATTCTTGCGCAAGTATGCGGTTATCTTTTTTGATGAAGGAAAATGAAGAGATAACTCGTGGATTTGCGATGCGCATCAAAAAACTGAATACACAAAAAGGTGCATATACATTTCGCTTAGAATGTACATATATGCCGAAAGAAAGAGGACGATTTATGAAAAAGATATTAGCAACATTCTTAGTATTAGCAATTCTCTCCACCTCATTCTCACCTTCGGTTGGCTACAGCGAACCTGTAATTGGTTTTAGTGGACCGAACATTCATCCCCCAGCAGATGATGAAAAGCCAGGCGACAATACCAGTGACGAACCCACAGAAGAAACCGAAGAGGAGCTTGAAGATTTACTTGATGAGTACGAGTCTTTTGATGGTCTTGAGTTCGTCTCAGAAGATGATGAAATCACTCTTCCTGAAGAATTACCCTCAGATGAAGAACTCGAAGAATTAATTATACTGCAAGAATCAATGGAAGAAATCGAGAAAGAAACGGAAATGCTTGAAAAGTACATTGTTGAAAATGAAAACGACCCAACCAACTTTTACTTCGATACAGAGAAGGCTAAACAAGATGGCGTTCTTTCTAATGTACTAGAACAAGGAAAGATCTTCAATGAATTTGCTGAAGACAGTACATTCACAAATCAGGATAAAGAATTGGCACCTTCTATTAATAAGGCTCCTGGAATATACGGAAATTGGTGCGGTCCTAAACACGGAGGAAAAAAGAAGAACAGCCCTAAACCAATTGACACCTTAGATTCTCTATGCATGAACCACGACCTAGAGTACGCAAAATGGGGTTATTTCAATTGTACAGCGGATAGAAATTTGCTTTGGGGTATTGTAAGGAAGTATCCTAAGATGAAGTCCAGAGAGAAAAAGATGGCCACTACTGTTTATTCTTACTTTAGGAAGCAAATGGCTGTTCGTGGATGTAAAAACAATGATTTGCCCACCAGTAGTCCGGGATATGCAAAAAGGTTGAAGAGTAGTACCCTATCTGCAAATAAATCAGCAGGTACAGTTGGCTTCGCTACTGCCTACCTAGGTAAAATCAGGACCGCACTTTATGCATACAACTCAAAACACAAAACGTCCTCAGTTACAGTATACTTACAAAGAAAAAATAATGGTAAATGGAAAACAGTAGGACATACCAAAGTGACCACAAATGGTAAATATAAATACGTTACATTCACCAAAGAATACAAGGGATCATTACACCCAGGGGTAGCATATCGATTATTGGTGAAAAACAACAACTCATACAGCGTAAAGGTCGACGCTATTATATCGAATTAAGGGGAGCCATTTGCTCTCAAACGAGAGGTGTATCATGAGAGATGTACAAGATAAAAAAGTGATAGGCAAGAATAGTTTATTTTCACTTCTTGCCATTGGCATTAGCATAATCCTGTACTTGCTAATGATGGTTATTCCGGCACTTAATTATGGAGTTGATCAAGGTATCCCGCTTTGGATGTTTACTTGGGTAATAAATCCTATAGGCGTGATCTTCAGTCTCATCGGGATTTCAAAACAAGAGCGTTTTTCTGCTTTTGGGCTAATAGGGAACATCATTATGTCCTTCTCAATCTTCTTATACGTTCCGTTATTATATATATTAGGTGCAATTTTCGATTGGCAACCCTAACTCAACTTTTCAAAGGCTGTTCTCAAATGAGTAACAGCCTTTAAATTTACTGTCTAAATCCATTCCCAACATCTCCGCCATCTTCCACATCGCCTCCTTCTTAATCCTCCTTATACGTACCTCACTCCACATCAACCTCGCCTGCATTTCCTTATCCTCCAATCGATTCTTCATATATCGCTCCCAGCACGATCGGCTGGTACAATATCCTTGTATATCAAATCGGTTGTAAGGAGGTGTACCAGTTGAATAAACGAAGATGAGATGTACTTGGTTAGAAAAAGTACTCCAGTTAAGAAGGGTGATATCAACGTTTTTAACCATCATCATCAAGAACTCGGTAAAATTGGATTAGTCCCATCAGAAACACATGGTCCCACTAAACATACTGGTGGGCGTGCAATATGGGGCGGGGGTCAAAAATACAGATAAGAGGTGAGTATATGGAAGCGCATGACTTACATTGGACAAATGTGAAAGATGAAGTAGATGATCTATTAATTACCCAAGTCGAAAAGCAGCTAGGGATCAATTTCCCAGCAGATTTCGTCCCCTATTTGAAGAAATATCATGGTGCTATTCCAAGACCAAATACCTTTAAATTCGGGGATGATAATTACAATGGATATTTTGGATTAATACTTAACCTCGATCCAAAACGTTATGAAAGCTTCCCAAGATTATCATTAGATATGATAAATAATCTCGAATTTCAAGATGGAGTCGTGCCGTTTGCTAAAGATGCGGGTGGAAATCTATTATGTTTTGATTTTAGTAAGGATAATAGATCTCCCCATATTGTATACTGGTATCATGAAGAAGACGAATATAACTATGTATGCAATACTTTTGAAGATCTTCTGAAAAAGCTTCATGAATAAGATAATAAATCCGGACAGTATTTCTGTCCGGACAGAGTGTGGAGAAACCGATCATTTTCTCCACACTCTTTCACTTTATATAGATGAAAAGGCATTATCTATATCGTCTATTCAAATCAAAAAGTTCTCCCAACCACCTAGTTCATACGAGCTAGGTGGTTGGCAATCTTCTTGATGTTCTGCGCAGTCGCTGTCATCAGCGCCTGCTCCTCGACATTTTCCCGTCCTCGCAACCGGCAATAGCGAAGCCCATGCAGTTCTTTTCCATCTGCAAAGCTTCGCTCAATAGTCTCTTTTCTTTTTTTGTAAAGGAGCTTGCCCTCGGATGAAAGCCGATTCGTTCGCACCTTTTCTTTATGCTCTTCCCATACGTGGCGCGTCAGGACCTTTTGCTGGTTCCTTGAACGTGTACACGATGTGAGTAGAGAACACGTGGAACAATTCTTTGGATCCGATTTGTATTGACGGTACCCTTGACGATCGGTTGTACTATACGCGAGTGTCTGTCTATTTGGACACAAATACGTATCGTTCGTTTCATCATATTGAAATTTCCATTTGGGCATGAGTCCTTTAGTGGGTGAATACCGACGATGTCCGATGACTCCAAAGATATTCCGATCACTCAATCCTTTACAAATGGGATTGGTAAGATAGCCTGCATCTAAAGCTACTGCTTCAACCTCAAATTGAAATCGTTGTTTTTGACGGTCTAACCGCTCGAGGTAGGGGATAGAATCATGCACATTTCCTGCCGTCACATGGACATCGGTAATGATGTTGTATTTGATATCTGTCGTGCGATGATCGAGATAGAAAAACCCTTCAGGTTTCCCTTCTCGATACATATAGCCACTCTCAGGATCTGTCGAACTCACCTTCACTTCCTTTGTCTCCCTCACCTCCTCCTTTTCTTTTAATGGCTTTTTTCCGTGATCCTTCCGATCCTCTTCGATGGCCTGATTTAGTTCTTCTAGGTAGGCACGAGTCTGTCCTTTTACCCTCTCTTTTTTAAACTTTCGTTTGTTCGCGTTGGCTTTTAGGTGGGTCGAATCCGTCATCAACACCCGTCCACCCACCATGCGGTGATTCATGGCTTGCAGGACAATCTCATCAAAGATTTCTTGGAAAATGGAGGTTCCTTTAAAGCGAGTTCGACGATTCCAGCTGATCGTGGAATGATCAGGAACCGGATCCGTCAAATGTAATCCTAAAAACCAACGATAAGCTACATTTACACGAACCTCTCGTTCCAATTGTCTCTCCGAACGAATGCCATAGAGATAACCGATGAACATCATTTTGAATAGAACGATAGGATCGATGGAGGGGCGGCCATTATTTTCACAATAAAGAGGGCGAACCTTCTCCGTGATAAATGAAAAATCGATATATTGGTCGATCTTGCGGAGAAGATGATCCTGGGGAACAAGCTCCTCTATGCAAACAAATTCCATCTCAGACTGAGTGTGATTCGTTGAACGTAGCATCCGATTCTTCCTCTCTTCTTCTATGTATATCTCTATACTATTTCACTTGGAATAAACATGAAAGGGGTAAAAAAACAGACTGTCGAGACTTTCTCGACAGTCTGTCCGGACAGTATTTCTGTCCGGATTTTTTTACTCCAATACCTTTTCAATCCAACTAAATTAATGAGGTGTATAAAATTAAACTCCGTTTCCCCTACCCTCGAGAAACAGAGTTGTGTCCTTTATCAATATATAGCCTCCCAATCACGACTAACGGCATATGATCACACTACCATAATTAGCACGGTTTTCTCGACAATAGCGATCAAATAAAAATACAGAGTAGCAAATATGCAGGAGGGGAAATTGAGAGAGGTCCTTTTGATGGGAATGGATTCCCTGACTTTTCGAAATGGACAAAAGCCGAGGTATATCTCCCTCAAGATAAAATTGTAGGAAGTAATAAATCTCAATTGAGGCAGTCAACTCGTATACTGCGAGAAGAGTTAGAAAACAATCCGCAGTTAAAACAGGATTTCTATCGTGATATTCCAGAAGAAAAAAGGGAGTCTATTGAGGCAGCAATTAAAAGTGGATCAGTTAAGATTCCGGGATATACTTGGCATCACCATCAAGAAATAGGTAGAATGCAACTAGTTCCATATGAAAAGCACAAGGATGGCATTCCTCACACAGGTGGTCACGCACTGTGGGGGAAGGAGTAAACTAAGGAGGAGTTGACATGGTAAGCTGGCAGCCTTCTGAATATCAAATATCGGATAGGGACATTGAATCATTAGAAAATAAATTGGAGGTGCAGTTTCCCCCTGATTTTGTAGAGTGGATTAAGATATATCAAGGAGTTAGTCCAGAGGGTGATATATCTATCGATATTAAAGGAGAGGAACATGGCTTTTATAGGTTGCTTTATGTTTCTTTACCAATGAATATCGAAGTAGATGAGTATAGTTCCATCGAAAGTGAATATAGTATATTTGTTGATAGATGCGATGAATTTCCAATGGAATTAATTCCGTTTGGAGAGGATGCTCAAAACAAGTGGTACTGTTTTGACTTCAGGAACTCAGAGAAACCTAAAATAGTATTTGTGGACTGGGAATATAGCTACGAAGAAGAACAGGAAGATGCAGTGAAGTTTGTAGCTGATAATTTCACTCAGTTTCTTAATATGCTTTATGTATTTGCTGATGATAAATGATAATACGAGAAGTAAAAAGCCGGTGCAAGCCTTGCCCGGCTTTTTATGATACCCATCCTCTTTTATGTAAGTATGAGGGTGGAATGTCTTCATATTAGTGGAATGCCTTGTGGGGATAAGAGTAAAAAATAGAGGTCCTAGAGGAATATATGGAAATGGTGAGGTCCAAAACACGGAGGAAAGAAGAAGAACAGCCCTAAACCAATTGACACCTTAGATTCTCTATGCATGAACCACGACCTAGAGTACGCTAAGTGGGGGTACTTCAATTGTACAGCAGATAGGAATTTGCTTTGGGGTATTGTAAGGAAGTATCCTAAGATGAAGTCCAGAGAGTAAAAGATGGTCACTACTGTTTATTCTTACTTTAGGAAGAAAATAGATGTTCGTGGATGTAAAACAATGATTTGCCCATCAGCAGTCCAGGATATGCAAAGAGGTTGAAGAGTAGTACCTTATCTGTAAATAAATCAGCAGGTACAGTTGGATTCGCTACTGCCTACCTGGGCAAAATCAGAATCGCACTTTATGCGTATAACTCGGAACACAAAACGTCCTCAGTTACAGTATACTTACATAGGAAGAATAATGGGTAAATGGAATATAGCAGGACATACCAAAGTGACCACAAACGGTAAATATAAATACGCTACATTCCAACGTTTTTAACCATCATCATCAAGAACTCGGTAAAATTGAATTAGTCCCATCAGAAACACATGGTCCCACTAAGCATACTACTGGTGGACGTGCAATATGGGGCGGGGGTCAAAAATACAGATAAGAGGTGTGTACTTGAAAGCGCATGACTTACATTCGACAAATGTAAAGATGAAGTAGATGATCTATTAAATTCCTAATTAGAAAAGCAGCTAGGGATCAATTTCCCTGCAGATTTCGTCCCCTATTTGAAGAAATATCATCGTGCTATTCCAAGACCAAATACCTAGATATCCTTAAATCGTATACTGGTATCATGAAGAAGACGAGTATAACTATGTATGCTATGTATGACCCCATAACCCGCTATACAAGAATCAATTGAACGTCAGCGGAGAAACAAGGGCTCAACCTTTATTAACAATAGCTCCAGCCGCCACTAGCAGCATAAAATCACACTACCTTACTAGACAAATAACCGTCAGACGGCGATCAACAATCGATCAAACCGAATACCCTTTTACTCCTAATGCTAATGATGTTACAGAGTAATTTAATATGGCTGCTATATGTAAATTAGCTATTTTTCAGGTTATTGTTGACATAAAGTAGTGCTGCCATATATACTGAACTTGCTGAAAAGGGGGAATGATTAGTGTCAGTCTCAATTAATAGGAATTTGAAAATGATGTCCGAATTCAACCCAACTACCAAATCATCTACTTCTACTATAGTTGATTTATGCCACAGAATTTCCAATGGGGAAATTGTATTGCCGGTTTTCCAAACTTCAGTTAGATGGAATCTAGAAAGATGTGTCGAATTATTGGACTTTCAACTTTTAGGAAAGGCTCCTGTTTCTCCTATTTCTTTCAATGAAATAAAGCATATAGATATAGCTACACCACAGGTTTCATTTATACATAGGGATCCTATTTCTAACGAAAAGCTAAGTGGTAAACTCTCTACAATTGATGGACAACAACGTCTAACTTGTAACTACAAAGCCTTTATAGACCATGACCAATTCAGAAGTATTGCTTTAGATTTAGTAAAAGGAAAATTCGTTATTGTAATCGGCGAATTTAAGAGCCATCAGGTTCCTGTTGGAAAACTTCTTAATAGAAACGTAGATGTATTTAGAGATTACAAAAACAAAGTGAAGCTCCTTAGAAGGGATGATGTATATGACCTGCTGGTAGCGATCAGAAGTAAATTCCAGAAGTATAGTTACACCATCCACACTGCAGAGAATCTAACAAAAAAAGAGCAAATTAATTGGTTTAATGTTCTTAATTTAGCGGGCACTAGAGTCCCAATAATTCAAATGAAATTTGCTAAATTGAAAGCAGATGGCGTAGATATTTATGTAGATTATGTAGATAAGTTTATTAACAAAATACAAGAAAGAGGGTTTGAAGTTTTTGCACGAAAGACGACCGAAGTATCTTATCCAGCCTCATCACTTAACTCAGCTTATGAATTTATTTTAAACAAGCCGCACAGTTTAAATATGAGTCCAATAGTCTCTGATGTAAAAGTGGAAAAAATATGTAAACTGAGCATTGCTGAGTTAGAAGAGGCCTTCGAATTAACACTATCTGCCCTGGATACAGCTTTAGATTTTATTCAAGATAATCAACTAGAAGAACCTAATCGCATTGAATATATTAGTTTTCTGGTAGGACTTTTTGTGCACTTAAAGGGAAATACATTAACAGAAGAACAAAAAAGAGATCTTATCAGCTGGTACAATAATGTTAATTTCCTTAATACAACGAACTCAACTAGAAGAGATATTTTCGATAACCTATTGAAAACATATTGCCTTAACTATCAACTAAAAGGGATATTTCGATGACCTATTGAAAGCATATTGTAATTCCCCCACTCTATTCACCTCTCACAGCTAAGGACTGATATTTATCCAGTCCTTAATCCCTTTATTCAACATCAGCATCTCCGTTATCTTCTTCATCGCTTACCTCTTAATGCTCCTGTACGTCGACTCGCCCTGTATTAACCGTTCCTTCACTTCCGTTTCCAACGCACTTACTATTCACTCCATCAGCTCGCGCCACATAGTCATCTGCAAGATCAAAAAAGTGGAACGAATAAAAAACACACTGTAAGAAAGACCTATTTCAATAAGTAACCTTTTACAGTGTGAATTCATTTCATTTACTTTTTTCGCTAATAATATATTTGAAAATTCTACTATATGCAGCCTGAGCATCCTCATTTTCCGCTAATCCTGTAGCCCATACCTTAACTTCTTCTGGACCTACATATTGATACCCATATGCATAGTTCTCAAATTCCCCTGGGGCATCTTCGTATGTTAATGATTCCTCTGTAAAAGCATAATAGGGTTTTTTTGAATCAATCCAAAATACAGGATAAGAAAGCTCATTATATAATCTTGCATATCTCCCATCTGAAGCTTCCTTCAGATGTTCAGACATAATAAATAATGCATCCACTTCGTCTTTAGGGTTCACACCATTTAATGTAGTCTCCTTAAATTCTACATTCTCCTCAACTACACTAGGGCTCTCTCCAACAACGCTTATGGTTAATTTTTGTGATAACATTTCCTGACCATCATTACTACTAATACTGCTCCCACAACCAACTGCAAACAATAAAGTACAAGCCGTGATAAACGGAATTAAAAGTCGTTTATATAGATACAACTTCAACATTTACCGCACCTTCTTTTTAATATTAGATTAATGAGGGTTATTAACAAGCCCTCATTAATCTGACTCCTGCTATTTAGCGTACAACTTCAATGTAACTCAAACCACTATAGTAGTCCGCATAGTGGTTACTACTCGTACTTGAAGAAAACGATGCATTAAACACAGGAGTATTTACTCCTCCTGAACTAGTGAGAGTAGTAGTAGCCTCGTCATAAAAATCACCATTTATAACATATTCAATCATCGCCTTGTCATCATCAACCCATGCTTTTATAGTTCCAGTAAACCCTTTTGAATTCGTACTTAAAAATTCTGCAAACTTAATATCTTCTAACCATCCAAAACTACCACTACTACATTTCTTAACAATAACCGCAAATGTAGGTTTGAAATTCCAAGCAACATCTTCCTTTGTTGAATATTCCCCATACGAACAAGCAGCAGAAGCAGCCATTAGAGCAAGAGACTTGTCCTCTTTATCCTCTTTAAAATAAATTTCTTCTACCTCTGATTTACTTAGACCAGTAAAATTGCTAACCCGGCTAACAGCCTCTTCATAAGTTAGTTTCTTGAATGAAGCTTCTTTAGGTTCACTTTCCGCTGCATATGTAGGTGCTATCCCCGCAAACACTAAAAATAGCATAAAAGATAGTACTGAGATTAACCTTTTCATTAACCCATTTCCCCCCAAAGGATTATTTAGCACAATTGGAATGGTAACATGTTATTTGGAAGGTAGTAAACACTCTTTTTAGATTTCAGTCTCATTGAATTATTTATAATACTAGGGAAATGAAATAAGATATAAAAGTAGAACTCATATGTTAGAATCTTTCCTGCACTTCCTTATCCAACTTGTTCTCCATATACCCTTCCTCCAGTACCAATGTCCAACACACTCAATGCCCTCTCGATGCTCTTTACCTCCTTATCCATCCAATCCAGCCGTTCCCTCTCCTCTGATGGCCTGATCCCATACTGCTCTGGTCGAACATACTCACGATAACCAGGGCTTGTCCTCACTTCATAACTGGGGGTGCAAGACGGGAGCTATTCTTCCATCTGTATAATTACTTTCCAGATCGTAAGGTATGTTAAATTGCAGTTGGTACTTTGTATCGATTCTCTACGCCGATGAAGTAGAGCAGTGCTTTTCTATCCCGTTCGTTGTTTTCAACATTCCAGTTCTTTTGCCATATCCAGTTTGAGGTAGTACTCCTGCTTTACGACGTTATAACGTTCCCCCGTTTTGGGTAGCGTTATGATGTCCCCGTTAAAACCTGCTCTTCAACTCATGATTTGATCCATGTTGAGAGATCACAGCGAATATCTGGAAATTAATACAATCCCCTCGTGATTATCAATCCTCACTTTCGTATACAGGAACCAACTGACTCTCAATCACTTAAGCTTGCCCATCCCCTTCCTAAGCTCGTCCATTGTGCCAAGCCGAAGCCTGGCTAAATTGATTTACTGTTCCTCATCTGTTCCCGCTCCGTCTGACTTCTGATAATACTCTTTTCACAAGCCCGTATTGCATCTGCAATCTCATACATGAGTGGATTCCCATTCTCCCATTGTTCGCTGTACCACATTTTCTTTTCTTCTTCAGACATATTAGCTAGGGGCGAGTAGATGGTTACAATTGCATTTTTGTACGTATACGTTTTGCTTTCCATCTCCAATAATTCACCCTGCTTTCTTGTATAAGAATGCTCTTAATACATCTTATGCGGGACTTCCTTTTGTACAGGCATCCTGATTCCCGTTTGTTTCTCTCTCCCCTCTTATAACGGATTCCCTTAATATGCCATCAAAAAATATGTGGTGATACCATAACTCAGATGCTAAAGTTGCTAAGCGTTCTCCCTCTTCGGACACTTCCATTCTTTATATGTCAATATACCTGAATAGTCTTGTACCCCAGCCTTAATGAAAATTTGCATTAAGTTACCCTCTTGACTTTTCGCACTCTCTCCATATTTTAGTGAATTCGCAAATAAATTTATTAAGTAATCCCGTTGGTTATAATCCACTAACTAGTAGCGTTAATTGATAAATAAGGGGAATTACTCATGAGCATAGAAAACAAAATTAGAGACCAGCGCTTGAAAAAAGTGGAGTCAAAAAGCCCTTGGAGATAAAATAGGCGTTTCGGGACAAGTAATATCTAATTGGGAAAGAGGCTACACATACCCTGATCATGATGATATTACAAAATTAGCAACAGCAACACGTAACCACAGATTATTTACTCTGCACTGCTGATGATCTAACTGACCATCAGAAAACTCAAAATGATCTTAAAGAGATTTTTATAAATGGAAACCCTCTATGAGATGGTGTTCCTCTCACAGAAGAACACCTCAAACCTGTCAAAGAGCTATTCGACATAATAGCTCAGCGAGTGGACACTCAAAATAAAAACAAGTCTTAGGAAAGGTGTTTAACATGAGACCTACTTCGTTAGATTGTTATATATATCTACGAAAAAGCCGAAGCGACATCGAAGAAGAAAAAAAAGCACTGTCTGAAGGTTATACCTATGATGTCTTAGAACGTCACAGAAGCCAACTCCTTGATCTCGCTAAGAATGAAGAACACAATATCATTGATATATATGAAGAAGTAGTATCGGGAGAATACCTTATTGATAGACCTCAAATACAACGGGTGCTAAAGCTAGTGGAGCAAGGGCACTGTGATGCTGTCTTAGTCATGGATCTAGACCGCTTAGGTCGAGGAGACATGTTTGATATGGGCTCGATCTATCGTGCTTTCCAATATAGCGATACTCTAATCATTACTCCCACTGAAGTTATCGACCCCAGTACAGATGGAGCAGAACTCCTATTTGGTGTGAAATCTATTTTGGGAAGGGAGGAATTAAAAAGCATAACGAAGCGGATGCAACGGGGTCGCCATGCTTCTGCTAAAGAGGGTAAATCAATATCAAAAAAGCCCCCATACGGCTATTTAAGGGATGAAAACTTAAAGTTATACCCCGACCCCAAAACTGCTTGGGTAATAAAGCATATTTTTAATCGGGTCATCGAAGGAGCTGGCAGACAGCAGATTGCACAAGAACTCGATTCTATGGGGGTAGTACCTCCCATGGGAGAAGGTCTATGGTGCCCCTCGACAATTTCTTCAATGATTAAGAACGAAGCATATATCGGCAATATCGTCTGGCAAAAGACAAAGTATACGAAGCGAGGCGGGAAATACCAACAAGAACGGCTCCCTCGTGAACAATGGAAAATTAGCGAGAACGCTCATGAACCTTTAATACCTGAGGAGTTCTTCAAACGCGCAAATGAATCTTACTCCGGTCGATGGCGACCCCCTACAAAAGAATCCAGCGAGCTTAGCAACCCATTAGCAGGGGTCTTGGTTTGTAAACTGTGTAATCGTGCAATACGACGGTTTCCAAGAAAGAACCGTCCCAACGCATCACTGAGGTGTACCTATCCAGGCTGCAAAGGAAAGCAAAAAGGAACAACCTTTGATCTAGTAGAAGAGACAATAATTGATGCTCTGAAACAAACTACTAATCAATATGAGCTAAAAGATGACACTGACAACAATCATTACGAAAATACTATCAACATCAAAGAACAAGCCATAAAGAAATACAATTCAGAGCTAAAAGAAACAAAAGAGCAGAGAAACAAGCTACACGACTTTTTGGAAAAGGGAATCTACGATGTTGATACTTTCAAGGAAAGAAACCAGGTATTGAGCAGGCGTATAAAAAAGATCGAAGATCAACTTGATCAAATAGAACAAGAAATCGAAGAGGAAAAAATACACCAAAAACAAAAGAGAGAAGTAATTCCAAGATTAAAAAGCGTACTTGACGCTTATCGTCAAACCGAAGAAATCAGAGAAAAAAACCGCCTCTTAAAGACGGTTCTGGAAAAAGTAACGTATTTTCGTGACCCTAGCTGGACAAACCAAGGTCAGTTTGAAATAAAGTTACACTTGAGGATCAAGTAAAGTCTCCTCACCCATATAATATTTGCTTCCACTATCGGTTATATCTTGGTTAACTATACTGGTTCACTTCACCGTATCCAAAAAGATTAGATAATTTCATGATTTCTGTAACTAGTTCTACGCATTTTTCATTATCTGAGGTGAGGTTGTCACCGTCAGAAAAATGAAAGGGATAGATATTGTATCGTGACGGAGAATAGCGTTGGTGAATTAATTCTAAAGCCAGTCTGTATGCAGAGGAGCAAATAGTACCGCCACTCTCTCCTTTAGTGAAAAAATCCTCTTCACTTACTTCTTTTGCCTCCGTGTGATGAGCAATAAAAGCGATTTCCACTTTCTCATACTTCGTGCGCAAAAAACGCACCATCCAAAAAAAGAAACTGCGGGCGATATATTTTTCATATACCCCCATACTTCCATGAGTTCCGTAACTAACTACGAAGAAACCAGCTATATACTCACATTATAGTATATCTCTATTTCATTGTTATCAGATACAACCTTCTCGATAAAGAGATGAAGATAGGTTCGTAATTGCTTCTTATCGGTTATGTTCATTTTAAAATACTCGTCGATCCTCTCTATCAATTCATCGCTCCGAGAATCATCATCTCTTGCCTTGGATAAGCTCACTTCAAGGTGCTTCTTTTGGTCGATTAATTTATCCATCTCGCTTTTAATTCGTTTTGTAAGATAACGGTACTGTTCTTGGTTCATATTTTCTCTCTCAAAGTAAAGGTCTGCATGATCTTTATTTAACTTATCAATCCGAAGATCCAACTCTTTAACCTCCTTCTCAGTACCCTTTACTTTCGATGGTTTACGACTAATGTAGTCTTGGCTTTTCAGCTCTTCAAATACAATCTGTAGCCTCTTTGTTAAGGCATCTATCACTTTCTTCTCTAATACCTCTCCATTTATATTTGCTTGTTTACAGTATGCCCTTCCGTATATATGATAGGTCTGACATATATAGTAGCGGTACTCCTTTGACAGATGGGACCGTTTTTGGCACATCATCCGTCCACCGCATTTATTGCAAAAAAGAATACCGGTTAGTGGATGATAGGCATTTGGAGCTACTTCACGTGTAACCCTTTTAGAACGGATTTCCTTTGCACGGTTAAATGTCTCTTTATCAATAATCGCCTCATGTGCGTCACTTACTATAACCCACTCATCGGGATCATTAATTATCCGTTTCCATTTTTTCTTCCCCTGAGTTCCATCTTCGTAGTCCCGCACTCGCTTTTGCGTAGTTTTATTATAGACAACCTTCCCTGTGTACGCCTCATTCTTTAATACATCCGCAACAGTCTTCCTGCTCCAAAGACGTCCAGAATCCTTTAGCAGATTATTTTCATTCAAGTACTCCGCGATTTTAAAAGAGCCAAAGCCTTCTTCGGTGTACATCTGATAAATTTTCTCTACAATCCTCGACTTTTCTTGATCCTTAATCAGTTTTCGGTTTTCTAACGTATAGCCAAAAGGCGGCATGCCCGTCCAAAAACCTTGTCGTGCTTTTTCCTTGTTACCAAGCCGAACACGTATTGCCGTTTTTTCTGATTCATACTCTGCAACAGCAGAATGAATCGTAAAGAGAAAGTTACTATCGTCCTTCGCACTATCGAAACTCTCTTCATACGAAACAACTCGAAGTCCTTTAACTTTTAGACGGTCAAGCACGTCTAGTGCCTCTTGTGTATTTCTCGCAAATCGGCTTATTCCTTTAAAAAGAACAACTTGAAACTTGCCTTCTTCAGCATCCTTCAGTAACCGTTTCATTGCTGGTCTAGTCCATAGTGAATGCTTTGTTGCTGATACCCCTGTGTCCTGATAAACCAACTCGTCAGGTATCGATCCAAGATCTCGCGACTTAACAAATTCTCTTAATAAAGACACTTGATGCTCAACTGACTCTGCTTGTCTATCCAAACTAACACGTGCATAAACTGCACATACTGATTTTTGAATTGATGTGGACAAAAGAAAAACCCCCCTGAGGGATTTAGTTAGTTATGTAACGTATACAGTCTACGTTAGTCCGGAAAAGTTATAGAATCGAGACCCTTTATCGGTAAAGTATCTTTATTTCGCTCCCCTATAACTAATATATCTTCACCTAGTTGTCCGTTAACGTACTGTGTTAATGAAATGGTCACTGCTTCTAAAAGATCACTTTCCCCAGAATATTCTTTAATAATAATAGGCTCTTTTTTCAATTTAAAAGGTTCCCTCCTCTTTAGCTTTATAACAGTATACGAACTTTACAATTTGTCCTATAACTACTGTCTGAGTCTCAACTCACTATATTTACACGATCATTCGATCGTATCCATCCGTATTTAGATCAAACCGTCAGAGTAATATATCCATTCATCGAAAGCCGGGGTTTCAAAGCTAATTCGAATGACGACAAGATCTTCGTTTTCCTGGCATTATATAGTCATAATATTCAGTTTATAAATGCCGACCTGTTTTGCCAGGGTCGCCAGCTTCCGCTGTTTTCGGTTTCGTGATCAACGTCAAATCCGTCAATATGCATTACTATTTCGTAGTTGAGCGTGGATGCGTCAAATATGTTGTCCTAACTTTTCGTTCACTACCCAATTCATCCGAACAAGTTGCGCATATATCGTGTATCCTTTCTCGCGGCAGTATCGATATTCCTTGGGCTGTCGGAGATCGGTAATAAGAAGTTCAAATCCTCCTCGCTTTTACACACGGTTATTCTCCTTTCCATATTTGACTCGTAAAGGATGCATATCTAAGAAATTTTATGTTTGAATGAATATCTACGGACAAGATAAATTTTCCGATCTATAAATTCGATCAAAAGAGTCCTTTTGATCAATTAGCATAAAAGATATTATAATTCGTAATATTTAAATTATAGTTAGGTAAGCTTTATCTACTAATGATACATTCCCGGTCAATTTAAGCGATGTTGATGATATAGAGGGAGTTAAGATCTCAAGAAAGAGATTTGATTGAGTGACAAGGGGAAGTTGGATGGGTTATGTATAAATAATTGTAGAAACAAGATCAGCGTGCAAAAAATCTGTGAGAAGAAGTGTCTGTATTATTTTACAGACACTCTCTCACTCTACTATTATCTTCACTACTCCTTCTTACTTGTTTTCATTACCACCATGAAAAGGATAGTAATGAAAATATAGTAAATGATTGTAGCAAATAAAACGCTGGCCCAAGTGATGCTATCACCAAATATGAGATTGTACAAAACAAAACTCACTATGAATACTAACGGTGCAACTATAAAAAGTAAACGTTTAAGCAATTTTCTTCTCCTTCATGCCGTAGATGGCGCATTTTCCACTATAGTAGGTTAATGTTGCTGCTAAACCTGCAACACTAGAACCAACAAAATATCTCAGAGCAATTTTGGCAGCTTCCTTAAATGCTCTCGTTTTAATATAGTGAGCTATCCCAGCGTTCATCATTGACTGAAATGCATTAACCCCGAAAAAGTCGATTAAAGACGATTGCATACAACCCCACCATGAAGCAGCCTGATAACCTTTTCTGTTAGGAATTCCGGAGATAGCGTTATTTTGTTGTATTTCCTTTTCTAATAAGTCTAAGGCTGGGTCATTACCGAATTTTTCTCTTATTTTCTTGAAATCTAAATCTACAACATTCCCATTTTCATCATGTTGTGAGGCTTCGTCACTAATAAACCTAAGCGCTTCTTCCATTTCCTTCAAGCGATCTTCGTAGTCTTTGTTACTGTTTTGAGCATTTGCGATTGGGGAAAGAGTTACAGAGAGAACAAGAAGAAAAGAAGTTGCAACCAAAATAAACTTGACCATTCTCATTGTTACTTATTCCTCCTATTGAACCTATTTATACCTTCAATAGAAAAGGTAACATAAATTAGATTATCAATCAAATAGATTCTGTTTCTAGGTATTCATTGTCTATCGGGAGCACCGTAATAGGGATATATATTACAAGAAAAACGGTTTCAAAAGGACCTGGTCTACTTTCTCCATACCAGATACTCAAGGTACCTTTTCCCACTGGAATACATGAGCAATGCTTATACTCTACCCTGTTGTTTCACGTGTTCCAATGCGGTGATCCCTAGAGGAGCAAAAGAAAAGCCACTAACTTGTGGCTGAGGAGAGGCATGATAATCGATGCTTTAATTTTTTTGGAGATATTTTCTGTCATCAAGGTCTAAACGAAGAAAGTGTCCCATACTATGAAAAAGCCTTCAAGCATGCGAAGACGTATAAATTAATCATCAGAGAAGCACAAATTTCCAAGAGACTCGCATCATCGTGGAAAAACATCGATCAGCAGGAGTTTAACCGATGCTTAAATAATATGTATGAGATACAATCTTACTATAAGAGACTGCTTTTCAGAAGGAGGAGACTACCTTGAAAAATTGGGCTAAAGTGTCTCTTGTTATTGCCATCATTACTATCATTCCTCTAGTAAACGTCACTACTTCAATGTCAGTGAAAGAGCAATCTACTCAGCTCACTGAGCCAATAGGACATTAGAGGTAAGCCGGAGCAAGTTGCTCCGGCTATTTTCTTTCTTACTCTTCGTTTACTCCATCACCCATCCCCCGTGTCTTCGGGTCAACCAAAATTCCCATCATCATATAGATATACATCTCGTATCGATCCGCGATAACCTACGAAAAACCTTCATCCACAAGAAAATATAGCTACATTAGGTGCTTTGTTGAGTCATCTGGTTAAATTGGACTGCTGTATAGTCAAAAACCGGACGCTGCTTCTACTTAACGCTATGCCTTCCATCTCTGTCATATATTAATCTAACTCTTCATATTCACTAGGAGACAACTCATCTATATTTTCCGCCATGGCTTCGATCAAATCCCGTAAATGATCGTTGTTATTTCCGGTTTATTCGCATATAATGAATGTAACAAAACGAGATTAGAGTGGTATTCATGAACAAAAGATTTAAAAACAGATCTTTCATCTTGAGACATTTCGGTCACGAGTTCTTGGTGATCTGTCCCCGATGCCAATCATGCGCTAAGGTTTTTCCTGCCGACAAGCCCACCTTCCCTTTAGATCCCCCGCACACTAAAAATCCGATAAGATTTTGCTGTATCGTATGCAGTCTTACTGATGAAATATCTCCTTATCCCAACTCTATCAGTATTGACGCTGACTTTTATTTTGGGTATCCATTATACTTAAAGATTTCCTGCGTAGGAGAAACGCTGTGGGCGCTCAACAAAGAGCATTTAGAGTACCTCGAAAACCTCGTAGAAGCTAAATTTAGAAAGGTAGAGTCCAACCATAATCGAAGTATGGAAAATCACTTGCCTCAATGGATGACCTCTGCCAAAAACCGAAGTGCCGTATTAAAATCGATTCAACGATTAAAAGAAAAACTCCCCACTAAGGAGGCATGATTCGCATGGAAATCGTTCACCCCATCAAAGACAAGCGCAAGATTAACGCCATGAAGCGCCAATTAAACGACCGTGACCGCCTTCTCTTTGTCATCGGAATCAACTCGGCACTTCGTATTAGCGATATCCTTCGTCTTCGAGTCGCAGATGTCCGTGATAAAGACGGAACCATCTCCGAATACATCTTCGTCCGCGAAGAGAAGACGAAAAAGTCGAAAAGGTCCCTAGTAAATGGCGCAATTAAACGTGAGTTAACCGCTTATTTAACTTCCGATAAGAGCGATGATGCATACCTATTTCCCTCACGGAAAGGTATAAACAAACCGATATCCCGTTTCCAAGCGCTCCGTATCCTTAAACAGACGGCAGAACGTGTTGGCATCAAAGAGAACGTGGGAACGCATACGCTTCGTAAGACTTTCGCGTATCATCGATTCAAATCTGGCGTAGACATTACGTATATCACAAAAGCGCTGAACCATTCGAGTCAGCGCGAGACGATGCGATATATCGGTATTGAACAAAGCGATATGGACGAAATTTACGCCGGAATCGAGTTATAGATGGCGTTTTTCTTTTGCGTAGAAAAAGCGACTCCGAGGAGGAAGTCGCTTTTTCAATTACTTAATCCTATTCAGAGAAAGCGTCCAAGAATTCACTAAATGAAGTACATACCCACAATTCTATTTTTATTTTCTCCCCATCAAATACATCGTTTGGACCATCGTCTGATCCGAGTAGAAAAATACCTGAAGGATTCTTTTTATTTTCTGTTGGATAGAAGAAGCAATACTGATTAAGAGCTGAATCAAACGCAAAAGGTACAATAGTTCCTTCTATGGAGCCACCTACGTCATCTAAAATATCCTTAACTTCATATTCTATCTCTGAAAATGAATAAAAATCATCTAGTTCATACTCTTCGCCATTTATCTCTCCATACAATGTCTTTTTAGGGTTCCCATAGATAGAAAGCCACTTTGAAAAGTCTTTAGGTAAATTGACTCCGAGTCTACTTTCAAATTCCAATACATCAGTTTCAGAGATAGCTACCTTTCTCTCTACCCAAGTTGTCGATGAGTAAGACAAAAACCCACTTAAGTAAGTATCCGTGGAAAGATAGCGCATAGAAAAAAGAAGCCAGAGCGGGCATTCCAAAACTATGAGCATTCCATGCCCCATGATCGAAAGTCGCCCAAACAAAAAAGAAGAGTGGGATCAGATACGCTTTTTTCCCCCATCGGTTACGAAAATGTAAAGCCATTCCTATTCCTAATGTGATAAACCCAGTCCATACTCCATGACCCGGGGACATCGCTGTTCCATCTGAAAAATAACCAGGGAAAAGGGTGAAAACCCCCCAATTTTGTACAGTATCAGAGAATAAACTTGCAAAAAGACTCCATAAGCTTCCCTCTTGATCTGCTGTTACCCAACGGCGCAATACTTCTTCCGAAAAATCAAATCCAACCCCTACTGAAGCACCCCCCAACATATAGTCGGTAAGGCTAAAACTCTTCGTTCTGTTCGTAAACAGAAATAGTAATAGAAAAGGTATTAGCTTAAAAGATTCTTCCATTATCGGACCAACGATTTCGACACTCCATCTCGCACCGACGGTGACAGAACCCTCTGCAAATAACCCATGAAACAAATATACCGCAATCGCCGAAAGCGGAGCAATCACCCAGGCTCCCATCGCAAAAAAGCGAGCGGTACCTGTCCAAGTGAGGGTCTTGCTTCGAGCCAAGAACCAGAACTGCCACAAGAGATAATAGCTCCACAAAAACTGTATGAGCGCTTCCCGGGCCGCAGGGATAAACATCCATGCTAAGACAGCTAAGCCCAAGAAAAGCCAAGTGAAACCGATATATCCCTTTTTCATACCTCTACACAATGTTGGATGATTCTCTGCCCATCTCTCACGACGTAGTTTACTATAATTTAGAACGGTCATTCCCCATGACCGTAGTAGTTCGAGCAAGCACATCCCCCCTCCCTTTCCTTTTCTATCCTCAAACATTAGTATTATAGCATTTGTTGGTAGGGCAGGAAAGAGAGTTTCAAAGCAAAAACTGAGTCTATTCGATTCACTTTATACTTTTCAGAAATAGGATTTAATCATTTTTGAGGGCAGTTAACGGAATTGAACAAAGCAATATGGACGAAATCCGTCGGAATCGAATTGTAAACGTCGATTTCTTTTGCGTAAAAAAGCGACTCCTTAGAGGGGAGTCACTTTATATTCAATTTTCGGGGTCATACATCATTGAAAGGAATTCTGATAAAGAGTTAGCAACTTTGCGTAGGCTATCCTTTTCGTTTTCAGGATCATATTCGCGTTCATGATCGTAGAGCACGATTATAGGCTCACCGTTTTCCAAGGACCTGTAATCAAAACAGAAAAAGTCACCAGATGGATCATCTGCAAATGGAAATAACTCAGTTGGAAGCCCGTGTTCCTCAATAGCCGTTTCATATGCTTCATAGACAGAAAAGTTCTTACCAGAATCATTAAAATCGAATAAAGCACCAAATACTTTTTCTTTGACTGACCCTAGATCAAAGACATGAGGCTCGGGCATCCCTCCATTATTTCTACTGGCACAGTCTATGAAATCCTGTGGAAATTTAAAGCCGACTTTTCTTTCAACTGCGTAAATAGTCTCTAGTGACACGGGTTTTGTATGCTCCCATTCCATTTTGATCAACCTTCCTGTAAACCTTTCTTTGCTTCTTCGGGTAGGATCGAATCGTAGTTACCGAATTGAATCATCTCGCGGAAGTGACTCGATACATCACACTCTCCATACTCTGGGGTGTTGGTTCCCTTCCCATTAATGAAAAAGTTTTTTCGGTAAGTTCCATCTGTTTCATAGAGATAGGTAACTAAGCTGATTTCTCCTCCATCTATATACCTCTTCTTCACATTCTTCAAGAAAAGTTTTTGAGCTCGCCATTCAAACGCTTCCGATAACCTTGAACGAAGATTCTCATGTAAATGTAGCACACCACAAAAATACACTTTAAAGTTAAATTTAACCTCAACTATGTATTGTGGAGTGTCATCTTTCGTGATGACTCCCACATACGGCTTTTCTTTCTTATGAAATGAATATGCTTCTTCTTGAGATAGCTTCCCAATCCCTTTCTTCGAATGAGATCCCCAGTGCTCGAAGTATTCCATTTTCATTCTTAGTTCAACTACTAATTCAATATATTCCCTTTATTCATCCCTAATAAGGATATTTCTATCAGTTGCATAGTCCAATATTTCCTTCGGAATGCTTCCTTTGTGGACGGGTACTTCTAAAACCATTTGACCGTCATCAGCTAGTTCAGATCCCGCTAAATCCTCATTCTGATGCCCTGACTCTTTCTTCTGTGTCTTCACATCTGCGATCTTTAGCACCCCGCAGATACTTATTCTTCAACTCATTGATATAACTCTTTGCTGTTTGTGACTGAATATCTGCCAACCGCGTATACTTCCTCGACGATCTTTCCTGTAGAAGGATTATACGAATCCAACCGCACATATCCACTCGGGGATTTACTATTTTCGATGTACACCTCGTTATGCGGATATTCGGAGGGTATTTTCCGATTAAACGCATTGCCTTGTTCAATATTACGTGCAATCGCACGTACTTTCTCTTCTGGGTACTTCTGTCGCAAGGATTGATAACAACTGGACTCATCGATTTCTTTTTCAATAGGCTCGTTGACCAGTTGATCTTCATCGTCCATTTTGGCGATGACATCCTTGGCTTCCTTCGCCAATTTCTGCCCTTCCATCGGTCCAAACTCGTCAACAGCGCCTAATATCTGACTCCCGCCGAATACTCCGAGAAATACTCCCGTCAGTAGCAGCATTAAATTGAACTACTTTCCATTTAAGGTATTATATGATGGGTTCTCTGTTCCCCCGCCAGCTAATCCTCCATCAAGTCCTGGAATGAGCTTTCGTCCTGTAGCACTCGTGCCAAATCGTGAAACTGCTGCCATAGCTCCACGTGACGCTACTGCTCCAATCCCACCACCTATAATCCCCGGAATTCCATCAAACGCCATATCACGAGCAATATCTTTGGCCTGCGACAATCGTTAGACCTGCGAAAATGTACTCCTTATTTTCTTTCGTTCCTCCCAAAGGTTTTCGACTCCCTCTGCAATGTTACTACCGGCATCTTTTACATCTTCCCAAAGAGAGTAGAGCTAAAAAACACCTCGTCTTCTCCATTCGCTTCAAATTCCTTAGTGAAGTCTCTTCGTTAATCTTCTCGATTGCCTTACTGTACTGACTACACAACTCCCTACCTTTAGCGACTACCAAGCGTAGGCGTTTCGTTTCCATTTTTAGAGATGCGGAGTTGTCAGAGGTTCCGTTCGTTATTCATATGACACCTCCTATGAGCTTTATATAGCAAAGAAGAAAGGTGGCGAGCAGCCACCTTTCTTCTTTCTCAATTATTTGTTCTTCTTAAAAGAAAATGCCACCAGGATCAAAGAAATTGTCGCCATTATATAGACCGGCAATAAAGAAAAAGTGTACACCGATTCATCTCTGCTTGGCTCAATAACTTTCGTATCAATTGAAATAGTAAACCAATTAAAAGTGACAGGGTTCTTTGCTTCCACTGACATATCCGATAGCCATAATGGGGAAGCAGTAACTCTCCAGAGGATATATACAATACTAGCTAATAATAAGGCTATCGAAACTGAAATCATCGACTTTTTCACCTATTTTCATCCCTCTTTGTTTAGTATTGTCTTCCACCATCAGAGGTCTTAACAAATTTACCTTGATACTTAGTGGGTACACCGCCCATCCATTCAGCAGGTCTTGTTTTTGTATAAGTACGAATCCTAACTTTTTTGCCGCTGGAAACGCTATCCGCTATTTTGTCTGCTATTACGCCATCTTTATATTTTTTATAATTCGTACCATCAATTCTACCTAAATGATTATTTCGCACATCCATCTTTGAATCCAAATTTCCTATCTTATCATAGGTTCCTGTTGCATACCCTTCGTGAGCATACCCCATTTTCCAAGCAAAGGTCCTACTAATATGCTTAGTCATCAATGCACACCAATACGCGTGACGAAAAGCATCACCATTTCCTTGCCACAAGGTGTAATCTGAATAACGATCCTGTGCATCTTTTAATGCTTTTTCTGCTAATTTTTGAGCTTCCCTACAATCTAGTGGATTTTTAGCACACAATGATACTTCAGTGCCTTTATAGCCAAATTTACCAAAATAGTCATAGATACTACCTTTTTGAGGTTGTTCAGGGCCTACAATTTTATTAGGTGAGTCAACTCTACTCTCACTTTCGAGTAATGCTTTTTCATCTTCTTCGGTTTGCAATTGACTTGCTATATTCTCTTCAACTAATGATTTAAATTTCTCTTCTGTAATCTCCCCTTTTTCAATCGACTCAAAATATGACTGCAATTTACTACTGAGTTCTAAGTAAAAGTCGGCACTTCCCCCTTTTCCTTCACCTTTTGTAATCGGGGTTTCTGCGTATGAAGTGTTCGAAAGTGTGAAAGTCGTTCCCACTAATAATACCATAAATAAACTCATCAATTTTTTCATTAATCTACCTCCATATGTAATTTTGATGCTTTTGTATATTACACTAAATAGATTAATTTGTAAATAGTTTATTATAAGTATTGATTTTGGTATTTAGTAACGCTTGACACTACGCACCTCCTAAACCACTGTAGTATATTTGAATATGTTAATGTAAGGGAAATATAGATATTGAATTAATCGCAGAAGAAGTGGAATCGAGCTTGTGGCCGGATAAACCTTGCGAAATTCAAGGCGAAATTCAAGATTCCAAGAAAAAGAAGCCCGAAGACAAAAAAAGATTAACCAAATGAAGAAACCACAGAAGAGCCAAAAGACGATAACAACGATACCCCTGACAACACTAACACAATGACAATAAGCAAACTGAAAAAAAGACGGATACCGTTAAAAATAGCAAAGGTAGCAATCTGTCGAAAATCGCTTCTGACGAACCGATGAATTTACGGTGCGATTATGGTTGTTATCGTATTAGCGATTATTTGGTTTCGCCTCTTCTGGCGGAAACGTAAGGCTTCGTAGGGGCCGGCGTAAGATAGCGATTGGTTGGCGATATGGATACGGATGAGAAGCAGATGCGTTCCGACTCTTTTTCTTGTTGGTTTAGAACCTGATGTAGTTTAATATTGGAAATATACCATTTAACGAGGTGAATATGATGACACTAAAAACAATTTTGACGATCCTTGCTTTGGCTTCTTTCTATTTGATTTATTTTAAAGTTCGGAGAGATATCTCTAAAAAATCGGCTTTGCTAAAGCAGTTTAAGAGCTGGAAAGAAGTTAAGTCCAACATATACAGGCCATCACGAGGGGATTTCACCTCTTTGTTGAAAAACATTAGAAAACTCGTTTGTTCTAAACTTAAGAAATTAGAGCGTCTCATAGATATTAAATATGAATATCTACTACTAACTATCTGCGCAGCAATAATAGCTATCTTTCTAGATAATAAGATCGCTGACTTCGTCTTCGGGGTACTAATATTGCTATCTATATTAATTGTTATTTACCGATCACACTTTATGTTTGGATTCATTGTATTGATTCTCTACGCTATAGAGTTCTCTGATTACCTCCTTGCAGACGATGATTTTGAAGTAAAATTTATTTTATTAGTGGCTGTTCTTTTTTACTCTTTCGCTTTTTTAATCAATTTTTTACCTAGGGATATCTCGATATGGTGGAAACTCCTATGTTATATAATGATCATGGGGCTGATCCTTGTTTCTACAGGTTTGACCTTCGGGAGCACTTACTACTATTACTCCGATAACCAACTAGAAGCAGGGGAAGAAGAAAAACTATTGGTTTTCGATAAGGAACATATAGAAGACCTCAATAATAGCGATAATATGAACGATATTCTTCCTGCCATATTCGTTGGACTGAAACCATTCTTCTCTTTTCCTGAAACGACGAATCTAGATATTGATAACAGTTATACGCTAATACCGTTTATCGAACATGTCATAGGTTGGTTTACAAGCACTACGATTATCGGTATATTAGCGTCACATTTCGTTGTAAAAAAGAGGAAGGATACTTTACTGTAATCCCTCCGCCTCCCTTTTGCATGTCAACATTTCCCTCCGAACATTATTTTTATTACGCGGATTCTACTTACGCCAGACGCCATCCCTTCGCTACCCCCGCCTGGGGGGTTCATAGCGTATACGAATCGTCACCCTTTCGTCTCTCTGCGTTAACGAATCGTTATTCATATCGACTCATATTGAAAATCACAAAAATGTGTTTTGTTACATTGAACGAAACGTCAATCGCTTGCTACAACTACACTCGTGTATACCGATAAGAGGTATATGAACGTCATCATCAGTATGCACTATGTATCCATGCGTACAACTACGTAATGCAAAACGTCTCTAACCATTGATACGTATGGCACTACGCCTTCTCTATACACCGCATACTCCACGCAATATACCCCCATGTCCCAATAATAGATAGGACCTCCGTAATGTATGAAATAGCGTATAGTAAATGTAAATATACGGTATGAGAATGGTAGGGATACGGAAAGTTTCGAGGGTAGCGTCCATAAAAGGAGTGCAGCGGGTGTATACGATACCTCGTAACTCGTAATCACCTTCACCCACTCGCATTCAATACGATACCTACCTTATTATACGTAAACCCCGTTAAACGAAAGTGACACCCGCAGTAAAACGAAGTGCTCCGCTATTAAAACGAAACTCTGGCGTCATTAATTACGCTGTGCCCCACTATCATTTAGATACATTCCGGACCCTACCCGTTTAAAATTTGCTATTACTCCGTTTCCAAACCATCATCTTCTTCCTGCTTACGTCTCTTAAACGAATCTGCCCTCGCTTTTAATCTCGTCAAAGTCTATCGTCTTAGCACTATTCACTGTCGCATCTATACGCACATCATCCGTTAACATGTCGCCATACGTCTTTAACAACAGCTCCGCATGCTTTGCTTCCTTCTTTCCTTGTTTCACCATCGACTTAATCACATCAAGAATATCATTACCAACTAAACGACACATCTCTCGTTTTAACTCCCGTTGAAACAAGTCATCCTTTAACCATTCGTATATCGTCTTACGCGTTACTCCTACGATTTCCGCAACATGCTTCATGGAACGCGCTTGCTTCGGATTATTACTACCGCGATTCGGTTGCGCCAGTAATTCGATTGCTTTTAATTGGCGATGTTCCAATCGTTTTAAAGCCATGATTTCGCCTCCTTTCCGTATGGTTTTCGTTTGCATAGCTCTTCGCTAGATAACGCAGTAGACTTATCAGCGCGACTAAGCGGCTTAAATACGCCTATAGCGTTAATAGAAACGTCATTACGATAGTCGTCACGGTATTCTTGACGTAATGGACTTCACAATAAAATTCCTCCTTATCAGTTTTCCGATTGGTTTTATTTACTCGCAACAAAAATCAAGGACAGGTAAGGACTTGACAGTAATAACGTTATTTATGGCGATACGATTAGCGTTATTACTGCGTCTCTGGCACTCCCTCCTGCCGTGCTTTTTCTTTCTCTTAACTACTTACTCACGAATAAGGATATGGGTATAGTAACTTTAAATAAATAGTATTTAATAGTAATAGATGTTTATTGCGCTATATTTGGCGGTATGGATTGGATTATTACTACGCCAATGGACACTCCTTCTTGTCGTGTCTTTCTTTTTCCGTTGATGTATCTTAGAGTATATATCTTGCTATAAAGACTGATTAGCAATCAGTCATGATTACGTGATTATTGGATAGATGGGTTTAATATTCAAGCTATACTTTTCAAAGCTATACTTTTCGGTAAAAAGTTCTCTCGACAAGAGTTAATACAGAAATACCTACAAGCGAAAGAATTAACTTATGGTAGTACAGCAGATCTCTCTAACATTTTCTGTCGGATTCATCTCTTCGAACAAATATCTTACGAATACCACATCACCGTTGATTTCGTAATAGGTTATGATACCGACATATCTACTCCCCTACGTACTAAATCAACGGTACCCAAACGCGCCTATTCGTTAGTCCCTATAGTCCATATTTTTTTGTGAAGGCTTTCCATTTTCTTCGTTTCATAACGACTATAAAGAAAAAAATCTGAACTTTTTTATGTAAAAATAAGCTGTAACCTTTACTGTGACTGCGATACATCCATTTACTCATAAAAAAGGTAAAACAATTTAATTGGTATTAGCTATATAATTGAACCGTTATTTTACCCTCTTCAAATTCGGTTTGACTGCAAACATCTCCGTCAAGGTATCGTCTGGCTTACCATTTTTGCGATAGAAGATCCACGGATTCAACTTTTAATACCGCTTACGTCCTACGCTGACTTTCGCGAAGACATGTGGATCTCCGACAGTCAGACGAAGATACCGTGACATCTTTGCGTTTGAGAGATCACATAGCTCCGCGACTTGCTCCCACGTTGGCTACCTAACCTTCGCAGGATCACGTTCAAACGGATTAACGCAGATCGAATTCGTATTCTGATGGATATACGGCAATAATTTAATTTGTAGACCATACCGACTTCATGTGGCTTTAGCTCTTCGGCCATCTCCTTAAGCCGATTCGTAAATGTCTTAATCACGCGCTTGTTCTCCGGTAATTCGTTCCGGAAGTGATATCGCGGATTCACTCTCAACACGACTTCTCCGTCTTCATTCGCGGTTCTTTCGATGATGTCGTTGTCTAGCATCGCCTTCTTGAAATCCGTAATGGAACGCTTTCTAATGTCAAGTACCTTTCTTGCGTCGTCCCACGTCGAGTACTCTCTATCTTCGCGAATCAGAAACCCCGTAAATAGCTCCATATAACATTGTAAGTGTAATAAGTGACCGCAATGAACCGTCGATAACGTAAGAATCACCTCACGTATGTCCCCCATATCGGTAAACGAAAAATGACGACGGTCCTTCCCGTCGTTAAAGAACTTCTTTGTAGCTTCGATTTTCTAGTGTGACATTATTTGAAATGGACGGCCAGAATGGTCAGCATAGTAATTCCTCCTATCGGGTTTAACGGTCCATCAGGTTTATACAAACGAATACGACGCATTCTCTCTCGTAACTCTTCGATTAGTCATCTCCTCCTTATTTGCGTAATGAAGACACAAAAAACGCCACAATGGACGGGTAATCCTGGTGCTATTCGATATGTTCGATCGGCTCTACCATGTGGACGGGAAGAAATAAAAAAACTCCTTCTATGACGTATAACCGTTTGAAGGAGAGAAATAAGTAGTTTACAAAAATATCTATGAATAGGATTATCAGCGAACTTAATGTCGGGTTAATGAAGGTAGAAAAGCATATTCCAATTCAAATGATAAAAAACACGATCTGAAAGAATTATTTTTCTTTCTTTACACCCAAGCTGGCTGCAATCGCTAGAAAAGTATATGGAATTATTATCATTAATAACTCCATAAACCCAAAGTCATGAAATATCATGTTATCTGGATCGTTCCCATCAACATAGTAACCTTTCCCTGTCATATATATAGCTACCAGTAGATAAGTTAACCCCGAAATTGCTAATATTATCGAAACAAAGACGTCTAACTTGACTCTGGAGAGAACGATACCCGCATAGAACAAAAATGCAATACCTAACGCAAGAACTAGAACAAAAATATAAAAAGGTTCATACACAACCATATCCATACACCTTCACTCCTCAAATCAAAAAATACGGTCTTTCACATAAGTTCGGCGTACCCTTCAACAAAATTGATACCTTCAACTTCTACTGACTATATGTTGTTGAACCCGTTATCTTTTGCTTATATGAATAGTCCGATCTAACTTCATCCCACATGTCCTGAAAAAAATCAGTATTCGGAACAATACCTAACGTGACTGGTCCACTAGGTACATAGCTATTAAATATGTTTTAGCACAGGTCCTTATTACAACTGACAGTGTTCCCTTACCCCCAGCATAACTACTATTCCATTCTGTCGCTGTATTGTCAATGGTATCCAAACAAAATAAAGGAACTGCTGTCAGTAGATATGTATATCCAGAATAATCAATAATCTGTTACAAAGAATTCCCTCTTTGCTCATACTACCTTTGAACTTCATTTCATTTCTCCTTTAACATTCTATTTTTATTAAGAATAATATATTGCCATAACAGAAAAAACTCCCTCTATAACGTATAGCCGTCTGAAGGAGTGAAATACAAGTGGATTGCGGAATTTATTTTTCACCTTTCTTTTCTGCAGCTTTTCTAGCTCTTGCTTGTTTAATGAGAAGTCTCGCAAAACCCCTATAAATCCTATAGTTAGTTAAGGAACCCCCATACTTCCACTTGTATCCATCATGGCTATAATAACTGCATTTGAGTGAGGCTTTACGATTTCCTCCCATGTTTTAAAACGAAGATCATCGATTGAGATGAGGCCTTTTTTCTTCTTTTTTCCACTGAGAGCGTTTCGTTTTATTGCTGATAGTAGTGTTCTTTTTTTGTCGATGTTACCCATCATTCCTTTTTTACGAACATCATTAAATCGAATATCTGTTACTTCAACTTCTGCTTCTTCTTTCTCCTTCAGACGAGGAAGTTCTAGCTCTGCGAATAATACTTCCTCTAACTCCTCCATCGAAATTTCCGCTTCAAAGTAATCTTGCCCCGGTTGATCCCCAGCGCCATTTCCTTTTCCCGACCCCTTTTTTGTCGGAGCCTCGCGGGCAATCACATCCCCTACTTGAGAATCGCCATCACCTTGCCCAACGTGTTGGCTTTTGTTGTAGTTATAGCGGATTCGATACTCCTCCATTGAACGGACAGGGATCTTAATCACTTTTTGACCGTCCGACATGATAATGTTTTCTTCGCTGATGAGATCCGGTAGGTTTTTCTTTACTGCTTCCCGTACTTTTTCTTGATGCCGCAATTGATCTTGATGCCCCTTGCGGTGTAGGGACCAGTCTTCCCGGGACAGGATATACATCTGATCTGACATTTCCCATCGCCTCCGTCCCCTTGACTTATCTGTTAAGCAAACTACCCACATAACGCAGTAATTCATTGGCACATACAGGACAATAACCGTATTCATCAATCAAACGCGCAGTTACTTCGTTAACCTTCTTCAACTGATTTTCGTCAGGTGTTTTGGTTGAGGTTGTGATTTTTACTACATCTTTTAAATCTGTAAACAGCTTTTTCTGAATGGCTTCACGCAAACGCTCATGACTGTTATAATCAAACCGCTTCCCTTTACGGGCATATGCAGAAATGCGTATTAAGATTTCCTCACGGAACGATTTTTTTGCATTTTCCGATATGCCGATCTGCTCTTCAATGGAACGCATCAGCTTTTCATCTGGATCTAATTCTTCGCCTGTGATCGGATCCCTTATTTTATTGCGATTACAAAATGACTCTACATTATCGAGATAGTTATCCATCAAGGTTTTGGCTGATTCTTCGTACGAATAGACAAATGCTTTTTGCACTTCTTTTTTCGCCAAATCATCATACTCTTTGCGAGCGATGGAGATAAAGTTTAAATATCGTTCGCGCTGTTCATTCGTGATAGACGGATGTTGATCCAATCCATCTTTTAGTGCTCGCAGAACATCCAGTGCATTGATACATGTTGCTTCACTGCGAATTAGCGCACTGGAGATACGATTGATTACATACCGAGGGTCAATTCCAGACATGCCCTCGTCCAAATGTTCATTTTGCAACTCTTCCAAATCTGCTCCCTTATATTCCTCCACACTCTCTCCATCGTAAAGGCGCATTTTTTTCACCAGATCCATTCCCTGTTTCTTTGATTCTTTCAAACGGGTCAGGATGGAAAAGATCGAAGCTGCTTTCAGTGCATGTGGAGCAATGTGAATATGACTCAAATCACTTTCTTGAATCAGCTTATGATAAATTTTTTCCTCATCAGAGACACGCAGGTTATACGGAATCGGTAGCACAATCATTCGTGATTGTAGCGCCTCGTTCTTCTTATTGCTGATAAATGCCTTGTACTCTGATTCATTTGTATGAGCGACAATAAGCTCATCCGCAGAAATCAGGGCGAATCGTCCTGCTTTGAAATTTCCTTCTTGTGTAAGGGATAACAAATTCCACAGGAATTTTTCATCGCACTTTAACATCTCTTGAAATTCCATAATACCACGGTTCGCTTTGTTTAATTCCCCATCGAAACGGTATGCGCGGGGGTCAGATTCCGAGCCAAACTCAGTGATAGTGGAAAAGTCGATACTCCCTGTTAGGTCTGCAATATCTTGAGATTTAGGATCAGAGGGGCTAAAGGTACCAATGCCTACACGATCGTCCTCTGACAAAAAGACACGCTCAACCATAACATCTTCTACTCTTCCTCCATACTCCTCTTCCAAGCGCAATCGACAAGAAGGACATAAATTCCCTTCAATCCGAACACCTAGCTCTTTTTCCACCTCTTTACGAAGATGAGAGGGGATCAAGTGTAGTGGATCTTCTTGCATGGGACAACCTTTAATAGCATAAACCGCTCCTGCATCCGTACGAGAGTACTGTTCCAATCCTTGTTTAAGAAGGGTTACAATAGTTGATTTCCCTCCACTTACAGGTCCCATTAACAACAATATTCGTTTGCGAACATCCAGACGACGAGCTGCCGAATGAAAATACTCCTCTACTAAACGTTCAATCGCTCGTTCCAGCCCATAAATCTCATTACTGAAAAAAGTGTAACGCTTATTTCCATGAACATCTTTCTCTATTCCACGATCCGCGATCATCTGGTATACCCTAGAGTGAGCGGTTTGTACAATACCCGGTCGTTCTCGCACAAGACTTAAATATTCTGAAAAATTACCTTCCCATCGAAGTCTCTCTGCCTGCTCTCGCTGTTCTGCGATGCGTTTCAGGATGTCCATACACACTCTCTCCTTTACGAACAGCTTCTTCTTTTTTGCTTTTAGACATTGTCTCTTCTCTAAAAATCATCCACACCCACTGCAAAGTTTGTCAGGTAGTAAAGAAAATTTATATATATTTATGCGTATAGGCGGACAATGTTGCGACTAAAAAGGTGCTTCCTTTTCCTGTCCAAAAAATAAGAGAAGGTGAACACACCTTCTCTACGCAATACAAAGATCTCTTTCTTAAAATGAATGATCACTGTTTGCTACACAATACAAACCCACTCTCAAAAATATGACATATGAGAGTGAATCTCCTTGTGCTGGCTGGTCAGTCAATCCACTTCCAACCAGCGCTTATCTGTATGAATCATTTTCCATAAATCTTCAAGGCTCCCTTGTTCATCTGGCTGATATTGCGGAGTTCCTCGATCGATAAGACAGTCCGTAACTAAATATGTCTTCATCCCCAACGTTTGTGCTACCAGATCTTCTTGCACATCATTTCCGATCATCATACAATCTTCTGCCTTTACACCCAAACGATCAACGATCTCTTGATAATATTGAGGATTGGGTTTGCAGTAATGGGTCTCTTCACTAAAAGTAACCATGTTGAGCGGAAGGTCGTAAACACCTGCCCACTGTAAACGCTCCTCAATCGCAATCCGTGGAAAGACTGGGTTGGTCGCCACCACGACATCATATCCACGTTCAATCAAGGTTTGTACAATCTGGCGAGATAGTGGATTTGGCTCTACATATCTTTTTAACTTTGGGAAATGATCGGCATAATATTGCTCAAATATGGGGAGAATCTCTGCTTCATCCTTACCGATGGCAGGTAAAAAGTGATGCCAAAATACTTCCGCATTTGTTTTTACCCCATCTGTACTCTTCACCATTTGCTTGAATGCATCCATCACACTTTGATACAAGTGCTTCGGGGGTGCAACCTCCATCATATGTGGTGTGATCGATTCCATGTACGTTTGAACAAAGGCACCCGTATTCATCGGCAATAAGGTACCATCTAGGTCAAAACAGACAACACGTCGCATTTTATTCGCTCCTTTCTCCCTCTGATATTAAATTAAGTGTGGAAAATCTACCTGCCGTAAAGCTTCGTATAGGACAATCCCCGTCGTAGTTGCCAAATTAAGAGAGCGATAATCTGGATCCATGGGTATCCGAATCAGACGGTCTCGATGTGAATGTAAAATCTCTGGCGACAAGCCCGCCGATTCTTTCCCAAAAACAAAAAAATCCCCTTCTTGATAAGTAAAAGCGGTATATGGTTTCTCTGCCTTGGTCGTGGCACAGAAAAAGCGCCCTTCTGGATATGTGGATGTTAGCTCAGCAAAAGAGTTGTAATGGCGTATATCTACTTGGGGCCAATAATCCATCCCCGCACGCTTCACATATTTGTCTTCAATCGTAAATCCAAGTGGATGAACAAGATGAAGGACCGTTCCTGTCACAACACAGGTACGGGAGATACTTCCAGTGTTTTGTGGGATTTCTGGTTCAACTAATACAATATGAAAGGACATGTTGTTTACCTCCCTCATCTTCGCCCCTCGTACGTTTACCTATTACGCCTGGATTTGATAAAATTCGATCTTCGTCTGCGGCGTCCATGCATGCGAATCTCGATATGCCCAATAACGATGATAACTATTTATTGTGTGGGCATTAACTAATGGCATCCCAGCACCATCATGTGTAGTTACAATGGTATTGTGATTCCATTTACCATCTCCCTCCCAATCATAGCAGATGATATCCCCTATCTGCAATTGCATCGCTGTCTCCACCCTCTTGGCCTTCATCACTCCTCCACTTAACAAATAATAACGCAAACTATGAGCGACAGCCCAGCTAAAACTCCACTGATCACTAGATGTACCTTGCCCACGATACCACCATCCCTGGCTTCTACTCCCCCGTTCATCTAAGCGAATGCCTCCCGCTCGCATACATTGCGAAACAAAATTAGTGCAATCCACCTCGAACTTTTGATAGCGCGGATTATATCCATTCCACCATTTTTCTGCATATTGTTTTGCTGCCCATCGATTGTAACGGGCACTACCAATACCAACCTTCAATTCCCCTCCCCCTTCCCGTCCGTTCTCCTTTCATACTATGAACGGTAGCAAGAAATGCAACTTATGCTACTTTCTATCGTATAAAAATGGAGTGTACAGTTCCTCTTCAGAACTATACACTCCTTCGATCTTCCTTTTATGTCACAGAAGAGGAAGGTGATAGTAGCCCTTCCAACTCCAATAACACCTTTTTCTTCTCTAATCCTCCGCCATACCCCACTAATGAACCACTATGTCCGATCACCCGATGACAAGGAATAATAATTGGAATAGGGTTTTTATTATTTGCTCCCCCTACTGCCCGTACCGCTTTCGGACTGCCGATCGCTTGTGCGATCTCTTTATATGAGCGCGATTCACCATACGGTATGGTTTCCAATACCTCCCATACTCTCTTTTGAAATGGCGTACCGTATAAATCCAATGGAACATCAAAGGATCGGCGGGTGGAGTTAAAATAAGTTTGTAGTTGCTCTGCCACCAACTGTAGCTCCTGTTCATTTTCTTCGATCGTAATCGACCGAAACCAGCGCTTCCCCCATGCCTTTAACTGAGCGATAATAGCATCTCCACTGCCGAAAGAGAGTGCGCACACTCCTTTCTGTGTGCACCCCAATGTAAGCGGTCCAATCGGACTTTCCATTCGACTCCAGATCCATATATGCGTTTGCGGATTCATTTCTCCTCACCCACTCTCTAACCAAATGTTACATTCTCTTTCTCTTCTCGATGAGAACTTTCCTTCTCCAAACGTATCAATGCTTGCGCAATCTCAGCACACACTTCTTCATCTTCTTCGCTCACTTGTGCCAATTGGAGTGCCTCCATTGCAGATTCCCCCCCAATCTTTCCTAGTGCCCAAGCACTCGTACCTCGAATGACAGGACGTGGATCTTCTTGTAGCAGTTGTTGTAATAACGGGATGGAAGAATGATCTTTAAAGTGCGCCAGCGCAATTATCGTATTTCGTTGCAACGGTTTTTTTCCTCTCCACGAACCCGCCATATGCCCAAACCGATTCTTAAATTGACGATTGCTCATCGTTAGTAACGGCTTAAGTAATGGTTTTACCTCTTCTACGTCTGGAGTAAAAGCTTCTTGATGTGTAAAATTCACTTTGCGATTAATCGGACAAACAACTTGACACGTATCGCATCCGTAGAGACGATTTCCCAGCTTCTCTCGATATTGCTCCGCTAAAAACCCTTTTGTTTGCGTTAAATATGCAATACAAGCTTGTGCATTAAGCTGCCCTGGTTGAACCAATGCACCTGTAGGACATGCATCCATGCATGCTGTGCACTCTCCACAGCTCTGTGTTACTGGTTGATCAGGAGGAAGATAGATATCTGTCACCATCTCACCCAAATAAATCCACGAACCCAGATGAGGGGAAAGAATGGATGTATTTTTACCACTCCAGCCAATTCCCGCTCGTTCAGCAACAGCTCGGTCAGAGAGCACACCAGTATCTACCATTATCTCGCTTGTTGCCACAGGAACCAATTCTAATAATTTTTGCTGTAACTTTTCCAACTTAGCTCGAAGTACATGGTGATAGTCAGTTCCCCACGAAGCACGTGCAAAAATGCCTCGATACTCACCTTCCTTAGAACGCGGAGGATGAGGCATCTTTGAGGGGTAGGCTAATGCGATCGCAATAATTGATTTAGCCGCAGGTATAGTCTCTGTTGGTTCCGTACGTTTTTTTAAATCGGGTTCCTCAAACCCTGACTCATATCCAAGTTCCCGATGACGAACAAGCCGTTCTTTTAGTTCCACAAATGGATCTGCCGAGGCGAAGCCGATCTGATCAATGCCAATCTCACCCGCGTATGCCTGCAATGCTGCCTTGATTTCTGCTGAATGCACACCTATCCCCTCCCCACCTTTTGTAATCTATCAATATCTGATTTTAAAACAGGAAATAGCCCCCTTTCAGGTCCCTTTTTGCACCATGAAGGAAAGCTACAATCCTGTCATCACTGATATAAAATCTGCTACACCATTTATATATTACGTCTAGCGCGGTACCGCAGCTCGCGCCAATTCATCACATCGATTATTTAACTCATCATCGCTATGCCCTTTTACCTTAATAAATTCTACCTTATGTTTATGCGTTAATGCAATCAAACGCTGCCACAAATCTTTATTTTCTACTGGCTTATTTTTTCCTTTTGTTACCCAGCCGTTCTTCTGCCAATTCTCAATCCACTTTTGGTGAAAGGCATTAACCATATAAGCACTATCAGTATATAGTTTCACCTGACAAGGAACTTTCAAGCAGGTTAGTGACTCTATCGCAGCTGTCAATTCCATGCGATTATTGGTGGTTTGGTTCTCACCACCCGAGATTTCTTTTCGCATTCCCTCATACAGCAAAACTGCCGCCCAACCGCCCGGCCCCGGATTACCAGAACACGCACCATCAGTGTAAATCTGTATTTCTTTCATCACGACGCCCCCTATACTCGCACTTTTAATGTACGTAGGCGATTAATCGCACCCGCCAATTCTAACATACGTGGAAGCGCCAAATCCCCTGGATGCACTCCTCGTTGATAAGGTGAGATACAATCTAATCCTTCATTCTCGATTTGTTTATATAGCTCCTCCAATACATGCATAAGAGTTTTACTCCCATCCATGCGCTTTTCCAGCACTCTCATCATATCCGCAATCGCACGTGTTTGACTACGATCGACTAATTGTTCTAGTCCCAATAAATCTAACTCTGTATTTCCATATATGATTTGATGTAATCCTTTTGCATCCGCTTTCTCTTTCTTGCCTTTGCGCGCATCAAAACTATGCGCCATCATTACCCGTGCTGTTACATCACCAAAGAAACTACCGCCCTCAGCTTTACGGTTGTGCGTGTGTATACGCGCAATATCCTTAGCTTTCTTTGTTACTTCATAGGGACGATACTCATCCATCATAATGATATGGTCTGCCACATCGAAATAATCACCTGATCCACCTAACACCAGGATACTAGATACTCCCTTCTCCTCAAACAGTTGCTTCACTTTATCGATAAAAGGAGTAATGGGCTCTTTCCCTTTAGTGACTAGTTCTTGCATGCGTCCATCCCGGATCATGAAGTTAGTCGCACTGGTATCCTCATCAATTAAGAGAGTGGATGCCCCTACTTCCAAGCTTTCCATAATATTTGCAGCTTGCGAAGTACTCCCGCTCGCATCTTCTGATGAAAAGCGAGTGGTTTCCCCCCCTAATGGAAGGTTATTAATAAACGGAGATATATTTACTTTCTCCACTCTCCGTCCATCTTCCGCTCTCACCTTGATCGCATGATCATCCGTGATCACGTAGTGACGACCATCGCTTTCTACGTGATCATATACACCCCGCTCCAATGCTCGTAACAGTGTACTTTTGCCGTGATAGCCACCTCCTACGATCAATGTAATCCCTCGAGGGATTAACATCCCAGAAATCACTTCACCATGGGGAACGTTAATTTCTACACACATCGTTTCCGGCGACACAAATGGTACCACATTTCCCTCTGACAAAGGACGGTCGCTAATTCCACTCGCTCGTGGTAATATCGCACCATCTTGCACAAAGGCAACTGCATGATGTTTTTTAAGATAGTGACGAATCGCTCGCTGATTATCTATTAATCTCATTCTTTTCTCTATTGCGTTCAATCCTACTTTCTCCATCGGTAACGCTTCTGCCACCAACTGCGGGAGATCCTGACACAACATTTGTGCCGCTTTTCTGCCCAATACCCGACGGCCTTGTGCAGGTAAGCCAACCGACATCCGCACCTCTACATACTCGGATGTTACTACAACAGCCGTTCGAGGGAGGATCTCCTGCCCTGGTGTATCTACCATCATCATGCCACTTTTACCTGTTCCATGAACACGGAAAGCATAATGCTTGATTTTATCCACCCATTTTCGTAATATCAAATCTTCTAATGCGACTCTGCGATAGTCATCTTTAAACCATTCTAACTGATATCGTGCTTTCTTTTGTTCCATCCGCACGCGGATTCGTGATGGTGAGGCAAAAGGATCCCCTTGTACATAATCAATATACAAAGTGTAATCAGGAAAAGCATACTCCCCTTGAATATCTTTGTATGCCTTATACCCTTTCCCATCGATTCGTATTAACGATTGTTCTAACATAACAGCTGTTTCCTCCTTGTTATGTAGCCCCAATTTCTCATGTTATACTGGCTAAAGTAGAGAAGAAACGAGTACTACTTACACTATACTTCTCTATGTTATATCGAAGGGAAGGTGAATCGCAAATTGATCTCACTCACGTTAGACAACAAGCTAAAGGAACGAGTACCCGATCTTCAATTAGCGCTCCTTCATTATGTAGGGTGTGAAATTAACGACTCTTCACACATGTTCCAAGATCGTACCCAGCTATTTACGGAGCATTTACGCTTGGAATATGAGACGACCACTATAACCGAGTTGCCCCCTATTCAACTCTTCCGACATGCATTCAAACAAGTGGGCAGTTCTCCATCCCGTTATCGCCCGTCTGCGGAAGCCCTGCTACGACGCATCTTAAAAGGAGATCCTTTTTATTTTGTCAATAGCGCTGTTGACGCCAATAACTTCTTTTCCCTTCGCTATCTTCTCCCCTTTGGCATCTACAACGCTTCTGCACTTACCTCGCCCATTACCTGTACAATCGGGAACACAGAAGATCACTATCTCGGTCTCAATGGACGTGAAATCTCCCTAGCAAATAAGATTGTATTACAAGATGTGAATCGCCCCTTCGGCAGCCCTTATGTCGATTCACAAATAAGTCAAGTAACGAAGGAAACAACGAATTGCCTGCAAGTGATCTTCTCTTTTAAAGGAGCAACAGCGTCCTCTCTTCACTCCATCGCTCATGAGGTAAGTACTTTATTTACTCAAGTAAATGGTGGCGAAGTGCGTCAAACGACGATTGTAGAATGATAGGCTGTCTAGATCTTCTAGACAGCCTATCATTTCTCACACTATTCATCATAAAAATCTCCCGCCTCATAGATTGAGCGTAGATGACGAGATTTATCAATCACCTGCAAATGTGATCCGAACAACATCTCACACTTATCTACCTTAAGCCTGCTCCGTGCCTCCCATTCCCCGCGGACCTCGTGCTCCCCGAGGCCCCCGAGGTCCGCGGGGGCCTGTAGGGCCGGTAGCGCCAGTAACCCCTTGTACTGCCGACAAACCAACTTTACTTACAAACACGTCGCATCCGCCTGCCAACATTCGTTGGAAAGCTCCCGGAGTAGTAGGGAAATTGACCGACTCTGTTTGCCCTGCTACATACGCATTTCCTCTCCCATCCACAGCCACTCCTGAACCAATATCTAAGTTTGATCCCCCCAAGTAAGAGGAATAGATTAAATTTGCACCAGTCAAACTTAGCTGTGAAATAAAGGCATCTTCTGAGCCTCCATTAAAGCGAGGTGAAAATGCATCTTCTGTAGTAGGAAACTGAAGAGATGAGACACTACCTGTAATCCATGTATTCCCAATCGAATCCACGGCCAACGCTAATCCTATCGTATCATTGGCAAGATAGGTGGAATAAACAAGTGAAGTCCCCGTATCATTTACTTTGGTCACAAATGCCGATCCCCCTGATGCCATCGTTAGAAAGGCACCTGCAGTAACGGGGAAATCGGTTGATGCCGTAATACCTATTACATAAGCATCCCGATCTTGATCCACCGCTATTCCCCTACCTACATCGCCACCACTACCCCCAAGAAAGCTTGAGTAAACCAGAGAAGAGCCTGCAGAATTAAACTTGGTAACAAACGCATCTGAGCTTCCTGCCAATTGGGTTTGGAAGGCACCACTTGTGACGGGAAAGTCAAAAGAGAAGGTGGAGCCGGTCACATATGCTGAGCTTGCTCCATCTACTGCAATTCCAAAACCGCCATCTTCCATTCCCCCACCTAAATACGTGGAATACAAAAATGAAGTTCCTGTATCATTCAAGTGTGTAACAAAAGCTGCAGTCGTCCCTTTTAGCTCTTGTTGAAACGCCCCTCGTGTCACTGGGAAATCCCTTGAAAGAGTTGTACCCGTTATAAATGCCTCTCCATTATTATTAATCGCAATCGCATTCCCTTCATCATCATTGCGACCACCAATAAAAGTAGAGTAGAGCAGGGAGGCTCCACTTGCATTTAATTTACTAGCAAAAACCGAGCTTTCGTCTCCAACAAATACGGTTTGTGCCGCACCTGAAGTAATGGGGAAGTCCTTCGACAGGGTGGAGCCGGTCACATACGCACTTCCCTCTTCATCAACGGCAATACCACAACCGAAGTCTCCCATATTCCCTCCCAAGTAAGTAGAGTAGATAAGTGATGTTCCGTTTACGTTCAGCTGTGTAATAAAAGCACTATTAATTCCCGGCTTTATACTTTGAAATGCACCTGTGGTGATGGGGTAATCGTCGGAAAATGTCGTTCCTGTAACATATGCATGACCACTCGTACTCACCGCAATCGCATTCCCCACGTCATCCCCTCTTCCTCCCACGTACGTTGAATAAAGAAGGAGGGGATCGATGACCAAAGGCAAATCAGGATAAGGCCATGTATCACACGCAAAACCAAACCATCCCTCCCCAAGAAGTTTAAATTGAATCGGAACCTCGATACTCTCTCCCCCTATACATTGACTACCGCTAGGTTTCTGTTCTATCAACTCTCCATATGGGGTGTCCACACATAAGTTACCATCCTTATCTATAGATAAGCCGGTTGCACCCAAGTACCTTAATCGAACATCTGTCACCTTTGCACCCGGAGAAAGATACACATCATATTTTAAAGACCCCTCGAATTCCGTAAAACAGAGGTCCACTCCTGACCATACCGAAGAATACCAAGACGATTTCACACAACTTTCGCTCTCTTCGCTATATATTTTTTCCTCATACCATCGCCCTGTACCTGTATGTTCAAATGTCAGCATCAATTCGTAAGAGTCTTGTAAGGTAAGGACTACTCCATGAGGACAATAAGCATAGTCAATTCCTGCATCACTTAAATTGCGAAGAACATGGCTTTGTATCATTCCTCTCCCTCCTCCTCAATACGCTACTGTAGACTATGCTATAACACCTAATTTAAGAATGAGTCAAAAAAAGAACGACCTACTATGTATACTTGGGATTACCTTTTATCTATTCACGGTGTTTCTTTCATCCACAGTCACGATATACGTTTGCGATTCGCCTACACTCTGTGAAAAAAATAAAAAAGACAAGTCCTCAAAGACTTGTCCTGTGTGGTCGGGACGACAGGATTCGAACCTGCGACCCCCTGGTCCCAAACCAGGTGCTCTACCAAGCTGAGCCACGTCCCGTTATGTTGTTTTATCTGACCCGAATGTTTGTTTGTTGCTCTCTCTTACAAGATTTATTATACGTTATACAGAGCTTTAAAGTCAACGGTTTTTTTCATTTTAGATATAAAAAGTTTCATATAGTGGTAAAACCCTGTCATTCCAACGACTATAGCCGTTTGTTTACCTATATATTTAGTTAGTTGGTACCATTTTTCTTCATCTCTATCTTTTTTAAATATAAGTTAAAATATTCTTATATCTATCCGCCCAACTCAGACCCACAACATCCTCAGTAGATATTAGTATGCTTACCTAAAAAAAGAGAGCAAAGCCCGTATGATACGAACTCTGCTCTCTTGGTATGGTACCGAAGGTCGGGGTCGAACCGACACTCCCGAAGGAACACGATTTTGAGTCGTGCGCGTCTGCCAATTCCGCCACTTCGGCTTGGTGTAAAAAGGCAAATGATATTGCTGATATCTCGCTGACAAGTAATACTATACTATGCATTCCACTCCTTCGTCAAGTGAATAGGAAAAGACATAATTTTTATTTTTTGTTTTCAACAAAGCAGAAAAAAGAGAATCGCTTTCCACAAAGGTTTTATCTTCATACCCCTTTTGTGGTCGATTCTCTAATCATGAGCTTACCCTCTAATTCATATGTATCCGAACGAGCAAAATCTCTTCCTTCTATCTTTTGAATCAAAATCGTTACAGCTACCTCTCCCATTTCATCTATTGGTTGCGCCACCGTCGTTAATGGAGGGTCGATCATCTCCCCTAGTTCAATGCCATCAAAGCCGCATACTGCAATATCTTCGGGAATCCGCTTCCCTAGATGCTTTAGCATCTTTACAGCTCCTATCGCCATCCAATCATTGGCGACGAAGATTCCATCTACCTCAGGTTCAAGTTCTAGTAAGGATTGGATTGCTTGCATACCTCCATCCAATGTTAAGTCCCCAGTAACGATACGATGAGGATATATCATTTCACAGTATGCTTGCCTTCGTTCCTTCGCTGGTAAGATCGCTTCTGGTCCTGCAATATGAGCAATTTTAGCACATCCGATCTCGATCAGATGCTGAACCGCTTTTTTTGCCCCCTTACGATTATTAGAAAGAACGGTACATAGATCGTGATCACGCACATGGTCCATACGGTCTAATACAACCAAAGGGATGGCGTTAATCTTCATTTCATATAGATCTTCAGGTCCCAAAGTATTGGAGGCTAAGATGATCCCATCGATCAAATTCTTTTTTAATGTATCAATATATATTTTTTCGCGATCAGCACGATCGTCAGATACACAAATAAAAACCGTATACCCTCTCTGTCTCGCAGCTGTCTCTACCGCTCGTGCTAATTTTGAAAAGAAAGGGTTTTCTAAATCGGGGATGATGAGCGCAATCGTAACCACTTGTTGCGTTTGTTTACGCTGAAGAAACAAATTGGGTCTAAATTTCAATTCTTCTATCGCTTGCTGTACTCGATGCTGAACGTCTGGTTCCACGTTTTTGCTCTGATGGATGACTCGTGCAACTATGGAGACAGAAACACCGGCACGCACAGCGACATCATATAAGGTCGCTGTCATGTCTCTCCCCTTCTTCTATAAAGTCTTTGTTTTAACAAACTCACTTCCTCTACACCTCTAATACCACAACCCTATTATCAGTAACCCTTAAAGTCAAGATTAGAATGTATGGAAAAAGACGGTTAGGTGAAGATATAAGCAAGTATTTATCACACCAGCCTTACCTATTCTTTTGTAAAACGATCAATAAAGAAAGGTGACATCATGGATAAAAAAATATATTACGTCGCGTTTCACTCTGGAGAATCCCCAGCTGAAATTCGCGAAACCAAAGATGAGAACGATGCATTTTATGATTTTGAGATTGAAGCTACAACAGATGAACGAAATGAACTAGAAATTCTCTTTGAAAGAACTGCCAAAGAAGACTTCGACGGTCTAATCAAAACCCACGTTCCCTTCTTAGTCGCCGACTCTGCCTCACAAGAAGACAAAGAATATGATTACGCTCTGCAGGATTTATATCAAAAGATCTATGATCTCGGAACGACAACAACAAAAAAGAAATTGAAAGAATTAGGGATTCCAAAGCAGTAATTATAATTATTGCATCTCCCCCCAATATGATAACAAAGCCAGTTAGAGCAACCGGCCCTAACTGGCTTTTTCTAATTCATTTCCTGAATTCGTACCTTGATTTCTTCTTTAGGTAAGATTGCTTGCGTAAAATGAGCTGACCCCACCACTGCACGATCATGATGAGCTTCTATTCGACATATCACTTGACGCTTTTTTACCTCTACCGCTTCTGCGACAAACGTAACTTCTTTTCCTATTGGAGCTGGGGCATGGTGTACAACTTGGATTTTAGCTCCGATCCCTTCCTCATGCTCTTCTAAATAAGGGAGAATAATTTCCCGCCCCACCCACTCCATATAGTAGACCATTGTCACAGTGGAAAGAGCTGGGTGCACTTTCACCCCTCCAAAAGAGGCCACCATCTCTTCCTTGACGGTAATGGTTTTCTCTTTCCGTATACCGGGAATCAAACCTGGTTTCAACCCGTTCCCTCCTTTTTACACACCAAACGGATTAAGCGGTTTTGGCCCAATAAAAGAGAGAACACTTTTCGTTTCTGAATAAAGGTCCAGGGACTCAATCGCCAGTTCACGCCCGAAGCCTGACTGTTTATACCCACCAAAAGGCAATCCTGGCATAGCAGAGAAAGGCGTATTGATCATTACTACCCCTGCTTTCAGCTTCTCTGTCACCCGATGTGCACGGGAGAAATCTTGCGTCCACACCGCCGCTGCTAACCCAAATTCTGTTTCATTGGCTAATTGGATCGCTTCTTGTTCCTCTTTAAACTTCATGATCATCACAACCGGTCCGAATATCTCTTCTTGGGCTGCCTTCATCTGATTATGACAGTCTACGATGACCGTCGGCTCATACCAATGCCCCTCTTGAAAATCCGTACCCTCAGGGCGCTTACCCCCACACAACACACGTGCTCCTTCCGCTATCGCAGATTGGACATAGGAATCAATCGTATCGCACTGTGCCGCGGAAATTATAGCGCCAATCTGGGTCGTTTTCTGTAATGGGTTACCCAGCCTCAATTTTTTCGTCTTCTCCACAAACCGCTCAATAAATGAATCATAAATAGACTCGTGCACAAATAGCCGAGAACGTGCTTCGCACGATTGTCCAGTATTATAAAAGATCCCAAAAAGAGAACCATCGACTGCTCCTTCTAAATCCGCATCAGCGAACACAAGATTAGGAGATTTTCCACCCAATTCTAACGTAATCCGCTTTAAAGTAGCAGAAGCATTTTTCATAATATCTTTACCTGTGTTGGTCTCACCTGTGAAAGCAACTTTATCTACACCTGGATGTTCTGTCAGATAAGCCCCGATATCAGCGCCGCTTCCTGTTACCACATTTATCACACCACTAGGCACCCCCGCCTCGTGGCAAATATCAGCTAATACATAAGCTGTAATAGGAGTAAGACTAGCTGGTTTCAAAACGATAGTACATCCCGCTGCTAATGCAGGGGCTACTTTCCACGCCGCCATCATCAATGGATAGTTCCATGGAATAATTTGAGCACACACCCCTACTGGTTCTTTCTTTGTGTAGTGGAAGAATCCATTAGGAACTGGCTTTGTCTGACCTGACAAAGTGGTACATGCACCCGCATACAGCTCAAAATCTTCTATTGCTTGATGTACTTGCCCCTGCGCCGCCGATAATGACTTGCCGCTATTTAATACCTCTAGCTCACATAATTCCTCAAAGCGCTCCCTCATGATACCCGCGATTCGATTTAAAATCTGAGCTCTGCGCGAGGCTGGCCACTTTGCCCACTTTCCCTTTTCCAACGCCAACCTTGCAGCTTTCACAGCTTGGTCTACATCTTCACGATTTGCTTTTGCAATTTGTGCCAACGGCTTCCCTGTGGCGGGATTATAGGTTGGGAAAGTCTCCTCTGAGGAACTTTGTACATATTCACCATTAATAAACAATGGGTACATCTCTTTTACAATAGAGCTTTTTAACATCTTATACCTCTCCTTTTCCCTTTAGAAATTTATCACTTATCCCCACATCTACTCTATTCGCTCAATCAGAGTAGCAATCCCTTGACCAACACCAATACACATCGTAACTAAGCCATAACGACCCTGTCGACGTTCCAACTCATGTACGAGCGTTGTTACCAACCGTGCTCCACTAGCCCCTAAAGGATGCCCCAATGCGATGGCCCCGCCATTCACATTTACCTTGTTCGGATCCCATTCCATCACTTTCATCACTGCCAGCGTCTGTGCCGCAAATGCTTCATTACATTCAATTAAATCAATCTGCTCACTAGAAATCCCAGTTCGGTGCAAAAGTTTTTTGGTCGCATAAACGGGTCCCATCCCCATATAATCGGGATCAGTCCCCGCGACAGCAAAAGAGACAATTCGTGCTCGTGCTCTGAGCCCTAATGAATCTGCTCGCTTTCGTTCCATTATGATAAGAGCGGCTGCCCCATCGTTAATTCCTGAAGAGTTACCTGCGGTCACGGTTCCAGTGCTAGTAAAGGCCGGTTTTAGTTTCGCCAATGCCTCCCTATCTGTGTACGGACGTATATGCTCATCTTTTTGAAATAAAACGTGATCTTTGTTTTTGCCGATAACAGTGATCGGAGCAACCTCAGTAGAAAAACGCCCCTCTTCCCACGCCTCGGTTGCACGCTTCTGGCTCTGAAGAGCAAATTCATCTTGTTCTTCTCTCGTAATATCAAATTTTTTGGCTACATTTTCGGCCGTCTCCCCCATAGCGAGTGGAGGATACATTGCTGCCAATCTTCGGTTAACAAAACGCCAACCTAAGGTCGTATCTACCATCATCTGTTCTCCACGCACAAACGGTTCTTCCGGCTTAAGCATCACCAAGGGCGCGCGCGTCATGCTTTCCACTCCCCCTGCAACAAATGCGTCGCCACACCCCATATGCAAAGTCGATACAGCCTGATTTACTGCTTCCAAACCAGAACCACAAAGGCGATTAACGGTTACTCCCGCTACTTCTTGAGGAAAACCTGCCAATAATAATGACATACGTGCCACATTACGATTATCCTCACCTGCCTGATTGGTGCAACCAAAAAACACATCTTCCACTTGCTCCAGGGGCAGTGTAGGATTTCGTTCGATTAAAGCCCGCAGTACATGGGCAGCCATATCATCTGGACGCACCTCTCGCAGACTCCCACGAAAACGTCCAATCGGTGTCCGAACAGCATCCACAATGACCGCTTCACGCATGTGCATCACTCTCTTCGTAAGTATAAAACCCTCTTCCTACTGCTACCCCCGTCCGTCCAGCATAAACCATTCTCCGCAAGAGCGGGGTGGGCCGGTACCGATCATCTCCCAGCTCTTCTACTAAGCCAGTCAACACCCAAATTACTTGATCAATTCCCACCCGATCAGCCCAGGATAAGGGACCCGTTGGGAGATTCATTCCTAAACAGAGCGCGCGGTCAATATCTTCCCTCGATGCAATCCCTTCATTGAGAACGAGGGCAGCCTCATTAACCAGTAAAGCCAGTGTACGCGGAAATACTAATCCCGGTTCATCACCCACTACTTCCACATGCATGCCCATTCGTTCCCAGAATACTCTTCCTTTCTCCCATCCTTCTTCTTCAGCCTGCATAGGTCGGCTTACTTCCATTATCTTTTTTTCCGCCATCAACAGAGGGGAAAAACCATAGATCCGTTGAGGATGTTTCAACCATGACGCAATCCGCGTAGCTGAAACATGCAAAGCAGAAGAGAAAATAGGAACCGAAGGATCAATCCACTCTTCAACACGCCGTAATACGGTTTCCTTCTCTTCTATTGCTCCACTGCGCACATCAACAACTGCTGAGAATCTCCTCTCCCGCAGTGGTTCCCCTTCTATCACTACCTGCCAATCCCTCTCATTTAAGAAAGCATACATTTCTTCTAAAAGTGGACCTTCTCCGATCAGCCATACTCTATCCCTCATACGAATAATGCCCCCTTCCGCTCTTCCTTCCTAACTGTCCACCTTCAACCAGCAACCGCTGAGAATAGTGAGGACGATAGCGGGCATCATAGTAAAATTGTTCAAAGATAGAGAGTGAAGCGGCATAATTTACATCTATGCCTATCAAATCTTGCAATGCAAACGGACCCATCGCAAAACCATTATCTGTAAGCAGTTGATCCACTTGTTCTTTACTAGCGATACGCTCACCGACCAAACGGTACGCTTCTGTATGAAACGAACGTGCCAGCCGGTTCACCAAAAATCCAGGTGAGTCTTCAACAATAACTGGCTCTTTTCCAATCAACTTCACCCACGACAATACCTGCTCTACTTCCTTTTGACCACTCTTCATTCCACGAATAACCTCTACTAAAGGCAAAACGGGAGCTGGATTAAAGAAGTGTAACCCTAATACACGATGTGAAAAGGTTGTCATCCCCGCTATCTCCGTGATGGAAAAGGAGGATGTATTTGTTGCCAGGATCGTATTATCACCCACATACGACTCTAAGACTGCGAATAACTCTCGTTTTACATCCAAATCTTCGATAACGGCCTCAATCACCAACTCAATCTCCTTCAATTGGGACAATTGAGGAATCAGTTGAATTCGGGTAAGCCATTCATCCCGTTCACTATCACTCATCTTTCCTTTCTCCACTCGCTTAGCAAACCGCTGTGAGAGCTGCTCCAATGCCCTCTTTCCTTTTTCTTCATCCACATCGTATAGTTGAACCGTGCAACCTGCGCGCACGAAACACTCCACAATACCTGCTCCCATAGTACCTGCACCGATTACCGCTATGCGAGGAAAAATCACACTAGATCCTCTTCGGTCACTACTTCTCCCACCATCATCGTAACCAGTTTCCCTGCAAATCCCATCACGTCCTTCGCCGCACTTCTCCCTTCTTTAGAGCCCATAGCAGCATCCAAGCTACTTCGATCAGAAAAATATAAATCTGCCTGCAAATAGTAAGGAGCATTATCTCCCATCGGCGTGCCCGTAAAACGTGTCACTTCAATCTTCTTTAAGCCTGGCATTTTTTTTGCTAGTGGGGCATGAACATGAAAATAATGCTCATCAAACGTAGAGGTATCTTCCGGTTGCTTGTAAATAGCTACGAGCTTATGCATTGATCATTCTCCTTTAAACATTGGTTTTTACGAACTTCTTTCTTGATTCTCACCCTGCTTTCCATACATATGAAAGCGCATACATTTTTTCGCACCATGATTCTATACTGGTTTCATCGCTTCAAATGGTTGTCTGCAATTTTTACAGTAATACAGAGAGCGGCAAGCGGCTGAACCAAATAGATTTTCTACCTCACCTTCTTCCTTTCCACAGTACGGACATGCTGGAATGGAAGGAGGAGCATGCTCTTTCAGTGTGCTTTGTGCGGGTGCAATTCCAAAGCTTTTTAATTTTTCTTTCCCGACAGGTAAAATACGATCATTTGTCCAAATCGGTGTGCGCAAAAAAGTGACGACTACTTCCTCTACATTCGCTAAAGCCAGGAGACGTTCCTTCACATTTTTCTTGATCATTTCAATTGCAGGACATCCGACGAAAGTAGGGATGAGGAATACATTAACCCGACAACCGTCAACTTCCACCTCCTGCACCATCCCCAGTTCCACAACGCTTACAGTTGGAATTTCGGGATCTTTCACTTCTTGTAGCTCCAACCATATCTCCTGCTCACTCACTATCACTTTTATCACTCCTAGCTCAGTGCTCTTCGTCTTACCAGAGAGCAGTAGCATCTACACGCAGCACCTCCGTCATCGTAGCTAACAAACTTGTTAATGCAGGTGTATGTTGTCCCACTCGTCCCGCTATCGCCTGTTGTGGAAGTTCCCCTGGCCAGGGTAGCTGTACTTCTGCAAAAAGTGCACGCATCTTCATTTCCCACTTCTCTTGTATGTGCACAGAAGATAACGGCATAATTCCCCAATCACATAATTGCTCTTCTTTCTCCCCTAAGGAAAACAAGCCACTTACATCGGGCCAGATGTCAGAGATTGCTCTTTCCATCCGTTGTCGTGCTTCCCCTCCCGCTTGCAACAGTCGAGTAAACCAAAGTGTGAAGTGAAGCAGGTGATAATGCTCCTCCCTACGAATTTTCTCCACCGCTTGTGCCAACGGAGCATAACTACTTCGTTCCAGCGCCTCGAGTCGAATGTCATCAAACATATCGTAGAAAAAATGACGTACAATCGTATGTGCCCAATCCCCATTATCTCGCTCTACCAACACTGCATTTCGCCATGCGTTTGGTGTTCTCATAAATGCGAGGGCATCTGGTTCTGGTTCTCCCCACTCATGAAGTAGCTCATAGTAACATAACGCATGTCCCACTTCATCTTGCGAAATCGAAGCAAACGCGACATCTCCCTCCAGATCAGGTGCTTTCCCCAGCCACTCTGAAGCGCGATGTCCGATACACAGCTCATCATCTGCCAGTTGATAGAGAAGATCCCGTACCGCCGAGCGATAGACGGGGTGTTCGGATCTCTGTTCATCTATCATTATCAAACGGATCCCTCCTCTACCGCTTCGCTTTTAGTCACCCTCTGCTCTTCCTTCTCTACGGGTAACGGATGTTCACGATAGGTACGCCATAAACGACCATTTTCCGTATAACCCTTCACTTCCCGATAACTCCGATCCATCGAACGTGTAAAAAATCGCTCCCCTGGGGCATGATGAATTACCGCTTGTCGCACCACCCATAAGCTGATTGCCTCATCCCGACGTAAAAAGTTTTCGCGTGCAACCTGGAGTGCAAACTCCGCTGAAGGCGCTTTTACACTCCCCACATGCATGTGCATATCCTTATGTGTTTTCTGAACAAAAACTTCATAGATTTCATATTCCCCTTGCTGTCCTTGTTGACTCACTTTACTCCCCTCCTTACCTTATCCGCTTCGATGTGCAGATGCGTACATCATCGCTTCACGTACCCACCGCTGCCCTTCATGCGCTTCTTTTCGTAAAACAATTCGTTCTGACGACATGGGCCCCTTATTTTTTACTACCATCTCTTGGTGCCACTTCCAATCCGGATCCGTGTACATCCAACACTGTTTCTCCTCATCATAATGGAGGTGTGGATCTGGAATTCTAAGTCCGATAGACTTCATTCGAGGCACATATTTATCAAAAAATTGCTGTCGTAATTCTTCATTCGTCTTCGTACGGATACGGTAATCTATCATTCTCTGCGCTGCTTGTGTTACCTCGCGCGGACCGAAAAAAAACAGCAATGGTTCCCACCATCGATCAACGGCTTCCTGTAACATTTTGCGCTGCTCTTTTGTCCCTCCTGCTAGCGCTAACACAATATTTTCACCGTGCTGCATATGAAAGCTCTCTTCTGCACAAATTCGCTTTAATACACGTGCATATGGGGCATACGAGGTATCTAGTAGAGCGGTCTGGTTAATAATAGCTGCACCATCGACCAGCCATCCAATTACACCCACATCTGCCCACGAGTACGTTTTCATATGGAAAACATTATGAAACTTCACTTTTCCCAGATATATATCCGCTATTAACTGTTCCCGTGACACACCCAAGGGAGCCGCTAAATCCTCCACTACTCGTAAAAGCAATTGACCATGTCCCATCTCATCCTGCACCTTGGCCATCAATGCTAGTTTTCTCCTTAACGTAGGTGCTTTTGGCACCCACTCTTTCTCGGGATACACACCCATAATCTCACTTACACCATGCATATGAATCAACTTGATGAGCAATTTACGGTACTCTTCTGGCATCCAATCTGTCGCCTCTATCTTGTCACCACTTTGCAGCCGCTCCATAAAACGAACCGTATGTTCACCCTCCTGTCTTTCACTCACGTCTATCCCCCCTTTTTCTTTGTTGCTAGACCCTCCAGCAAAATGTCCGCATATCGGTCGGCAATTTTTCTCGGCGGCAATTCCCCATCAGGGCGATACCACTCATACATCCAGTTAGCCACTGAGAGAAGTAAAAGCCGAATAAATTTTTCGTCTTCTTGTCGAAACTCCCCGGTCTCCATCCCTGACACAATAATCTGTGACCAACAAACTTCATACTCATCTCTCTTCGCTTGAATTTTTTCTCTCCGCTCAAACGAAAGCGCTTTCCATTCATGAAAAAATACGGTCGCCGCTTCTAAATGATCGGCTACCACTTGTGCATGCGCAGCTAAGGCACGACGCAATTTCTCCTCTGCTGTACCCGCTTCTGTCACAATGGGGGTAATTGCTGTTAAAAAAGCATCTGCACCACGACAACTAATCTCATATAATAAATCTTCTTTTGATTGGATATGAGCATATAAGCTTCCTGACAACAACCCTGCTTGTTCGGCAATATCTCGGATCGTTGTGGCTGCATATCCTTGTGAATGAAATAAGCGGCTCGCCACTTCAATAATCTCTTCACGCCTTTGACTTCGTCCCATCAGATTTTCTCCACTTCTTCTCAATACAAGCGCTTGCTTGTTTTTAGAATATAACAATTAGTTCGTATTGTCAATCATCATTAGGTACCTCCACCTTATTCATTTTCATAAATATGACTTTTACTATTTTCCTTCTATGCTCTCTTCAGTACAATAGTAAAGGTATGTATGAAAAAGGAACCTATCACCTGACATTCAGCTTTAAACACCACTACTCTAACAAACGGAGGCTCTTACATGATTGGATTAAACCGCCGCTCTCTTTCACTAAAACCACACCCCACCTCTTCAAATCCATTGTTTAATTATGCCTCCAAACTTTTATCTGATGGGCTCATCCTTGCAGGAATCACAGGACTAGGTTACTTCTCCGCCTATCTTAGTGACCTTGCCTACAAGAGTTATTTTGGAATTCCCTCTATGTTTATTGACATCGGAATAAATACCGTTATCCTCTCGATCTCCATTCTCGTCATTTGTTTTCTCATTCTCATCATTGCGATCGACAGTCCATTTATGCAAAAGTATGGACGCCATCTCTTTCCCTTCCTGCTTATCACTGCGATCGGCATCCTATTGGCTACCAAAATGAATTTTACTTTCTCTTGGGCTAAGTTTCCATTCATCCTAGGGGTTTATCTCACTTACTTATTCGCAGCATGGTTCCTTTTCATGCTCGTCTATTCTCGTCGCCTCAAAGCAGCCATGATCACATTCGCACTTATCGTGGTTTCTATCTCATATTCCAGCGGCTCAATCATCGCACAAAATCAACAGGAGTATTTAGTTACTCTCTCTCCATCTCCCCATGTGGTAATCGCTTACTATGGAGATTCACTCATCCTAGCCCCGATCAACTTAGATAGTGGTGAAATCTCCAACTCCTATAAATTTATCGATCAGAAAGCTGCCTTTGATGAAGCATTATCATTTACATCGATGGAAGTGGGCCCACTCACAATTGAAAGATAAAGTAGTACAACAATAAGCCACCTCGTCATCAGACCAGGTGGCTTATCAACAAGCTGTCTATCCAATAAAGCGAATCGTGAGTGGATAGCGGTACTCTTTACCCTCGTTTGCTTTAATCGAGGCTATAATCATAAATACCAACGCCCCCACGTAAAGAACAGCAGCCAGTACAAACCCAATCAAAATCACCATCAAGATAATGGATACGATCATATATACCGTGATAGTGATTTGAAAATTAAGCGACTCTTTTCCCTGCTGATCAATGAAATTAGAATCATCTTTTTTGATGAGCCAGATTATAAGAGGTCCTAATACATTGCCAAAAGGAATAAGAAAATATCCAATCAAGGCACTCAAATGACACCACATCGCCCAAGCGCGCTCCTCTTTTTCAGAGAGAGTTTGACTCAATTTCCACTCCTCCTCGCTCCACCAACTAACTTTAGCTGGTTGATCCCCTTATCTTTACGCTCAATCTCGATCATTCATACACGCTTTTACTCCGTTTTATTACTTTTTCCTTACCAATCAAACAAACTGCCTTTCATTACAGCAAGTGATTCCCTCGTCTTATGAAAGCCCATCCATAACACTTCTGAATGAACCGCCGCCGGCTTCGCCGTAACATCCGCTTTATGAGCATACTTGAGTGCACGATAAATATGATAATCATGGGTGACCAGATAAGCTGTGTGATGTCCTTTCTCCTTCATCAAAGTACGGGCATGACGTAAGTTTTCTTCTGTGCTTCTTGCCTGTTCCTCAAGTAGAAGTGCCCCTACCGGAACCCCCTCTTCGACCAAATATTGCTTCATTCCTTCCGCCTCCGAGATGCCATCATCTCCTACTCCTCCCGAGAGAAGTAACACATCCACGCGCTTCTCTTTATAAAGTTGAAGCGCCATCTGAAGCCGCTCTTCCAATGCAGGACTTGGCTTTCCCTCCCACAATGCCGCCCCTAGAACAATGGCTACATCTCTTTTTTCTGTCGGCATCGCTGTCTCATCATGGGCAGAGACTAAATTCCACACATACACAAAGCCACCTAAACCGATTAGTAGGGGAATCCCCAATACCACAGCCCATCTTTTTTTCTTCACCATATCCCCTTTCCTTTCTCCCCTCTTTTTCTATCGTAGGAAACGAATAGTCAGCGGATAACGATACTCCTCGCCTTTTTTTGCTTGCACAGTGGCTAAAACTGTACAGATTATTCCCCACACATATAAGATAGGCAAAATAATAAAACCTATGAGAATAAAACATAATAGAGAAGCAACTAACACGTAGATTAAAAAGCTAATCTGAAAGTTTATGGATTCCTTTCCGTTGTAGTCAATAAATGAAGACTCCTCTTTCTTCCACAGCCAAACCACCAATGGCGCAATAATCGTCCCTAGAGGGACTACTGTCAAATAGGCTATGAGTGCACTAAGATGACAAATCATCCCCCATGTGCGTTCCTCTTTTGTTGTCGTCATTCTACTCTCCCCCTCTTTTTTTCTTCACAATCCTCTATATTGCTAGGCGTTTTATTCATTCTATACGGTAATACTATTATTGACCAGGCGCAATCCCCTTTTCATTGTAAATATGTATGATAAACCACCTTAGGTTGGTCTTGTTGAAAGAGTAGTCATCCCGTCGCTACTATGATATAATTTCCCTTTGGATGCAAATGATTTCGGGATACAACGATCTCTTCACACGGTGAAGAGATGTGATTAATGATAAAAGGGAGGTGGGTGCGCCACAGGTGCGTACCTACATTACATGAAACCAACTGATATCCGTAACATAGCTATTATCGCTCACGTTGACCACGGTAAAACCACTCTCGTTGATGCGATGCTCAAACAGAGCCGAATTTTTCGTGATAACCAACATGTAGATGATCGCGTCATGGATTCCAACGACTTGGAACGTGAACGTGGGATCACCATTTTGTCAAAAAACACAGCTATCACCTATCAAGATATTAAGATCAATATTATTGATACCCCAGGACACGCTGATTTCGGTGGTGAAGTAGAGCGCGTCATGAATATGGTAGACGGTGTACTTCTTCTGGTCGACTCAGTAGAAGGCCCCATGCCACAAACCAAGTTTGTGCTTCGACAAGCTCTTTCACGTGGTCACAAAGTAATCGTGGTCGTCAATAAAATCGATCGCGCCAACGCACGTCCAGATTATGTGATCAATACCACTTTTGACCTATTTGTCGATTTGGGAGCAACAGAGGAACAAGCTGAATTCCCAGTCATCTATACAAGTGCACTTGCTGGTATTGCTGGAAAAGAACCCGAAGAGCTCACAGAAAACCTGGAGCCTCTTTTTGAAGAAATCGTTGAGTACTTGCCTCACCCTAATGTTTCATTAGATGAGCCAACACAGATGCAAGCCACTCTGATGGGCTTTGATGACTATAAAGGTAAAATCGTCATTGGTCGTCTAAACAGCGGACGCATTCAAAAAAATCAACCCCTGATTCATATTACAGAAGATGGTTCTCATCTACCTGTAAAAGCAGCACAGGTGTTTACTCATCAAGGGCTGAACCGTGTGGAAGTAGAGGAAGCCACTTGCGGAGATATTATCGCATTGACAGGATTAGGCGATGTAGGCATTGGGGATACCATCGCAGATGCAGACAACCCACGTGCGTTGCCTCGTATTAAAGTGGAAGAACCTACTTTGCGTGTCACTTTTGGTATTAACACCAGTCCTTTCGCTGGACGTGAAGGTAAATTTGTCACCTCCCGTAAACTGCGCGAACGCCTCTACTTGGAATCTGAACGCGATGTGGCTCTAAAGGTGGCAGAAACGGATTCCGCGGAAACATTTTATGTCTCCGGTCGTGGTGAACTTCATCTCGGTATCTTAATTGAAAACATGCGCCGAGAAGGCTTCGAATTTGAAGTGAGCAAGCCTGAAGTGATTCTGAAAAAGATCGAAGACAAGTGGCATGAACCCTTCGAAAGTGTTGAGGTAGAGGTGAGTGAAGCTTACCAAGGCGCCGTAGTTGAATTGCTCGGACAACGTAAAGGGCAGATGCAAGATATGCAACTGCGCGATAATGGTCTCATTCACTACACTTTCCTCGTCCCAACTCGTGGATTGATCGGGTTCCGGCAACAATTCCTCACTGCTACCCGTGGTGAAGGATTAATCAATACTCTATTTGCTGGTTACCAACCCTTTACAGGGGATATCCAAACCCGTAGCCATGGGTCACTCGTAGCTTGGGAGCCTGGTGAAACAAACAACTATGGTTTACATGCCGCTCAAGAGCGAGGGCAGCTTTTCATCCCTTCTGGAACACCCGTCTACGAAGGCATGGTGGTCGGACAACATATTCGCGAGGGCGACTTGGAGGTTAACGTTTGTAAGAAAAAGCAATTAACCAACTTCCGTGCCTCCGGCTCCGATGACTCCCTTCGTTTGGAACCACCAAAAGACTTATCACTAGATGATGCACTCGAATACCTAGCCGAAGACGAATTATTGGAAGTTACTCCGGAATCTTTCCGTATTCGTAAACGCGTCCTGGCTAAAAACGAACGCCGTCGTTTAGCTAAACAAGGCGGTCGCCGAGAATAAAACCTCTTTTATAAAAACACCCTTGAAACCAGATGGTTTCAAGGGTGTTTATTTTTTTGGTTTCTCTTTTTTCACCATGCGATAATCGGCTACTTCATACCCACAGGTACGGTATAATTTAACAGCTGCTAGATTATTACTCGTAACAAACACTTGGCGGTGAGATATCCCTTGTTCATCAAACCACGCCTCACCATACTGAAGAATGGAACGCGCCAATCCCTGTCGTCGATAGTCTGGATGAACATGAATCTCACTAATAACCCCACTTTGAGAAAAGGTAAGATGGTCTTGCCTTATTTCCACATACAAAAACCCTAAAATCTCTTCATTCTCCCTGTGAGTAAACACCCAAACTCGGCAATTATCATCGCTTACACTACTGCGCAATTCTTGTGCCCACTTTGCCCGTTCATCATGTTCTACTATACGTCGCTCACCGTCGTTGACATCATACTCCTCATCCAATATCTGCGCCCAAAGACGATAATGCTCTAGTAAAAGATCGATATGAAGTTGAACAACTTCTTCCTCATCTAGTGCTGGGTCATATAAACGAACATTCCATATCTGCTCTTTTAACAAACGTAAGCCTCCTCTCGTGTCCCGTTACTGACGTTTGGTGTTTCCCAAAATTCTCTTTTTCATTGACGCATTTTCGCTTCCCCCTATTCCTCCTCCTCATTATTCGCTAAGATAGAGAGAGAAGAAAAAGAGGAGGTTTTGATCGTGAAGCGCTATATGTCATTATTCTTATCTACTGTTGTCATCTTATTTGTTCTTAGCGCATGTAGCAGCAATGACAAACAACAAGAATCAGCCCCTACAGGTAATCCTCCTACAGATCAAACAGCCACTTTTGACAACCATGAGCAGATAATAGCAGGGCTCGATTTAAACCAATACATTGTGGATCATATTGGTATTCAAAGCGAGGAGGGAATCGTTTTCGCCGCACACGAAGTGTTAGGTACCGAAGTAAAAGAGAACAAACTGCGTGTCTATGTTTGGGCAAAGGCGATCGAATACAATAAAAAAGGAGGAGAATTACAAGAAGGCTCTGCTATTCAACTCCCCTTAGCTCTCTTTATAGAGCAACTACAAGATGGAAGTTATCAAATCACACAACATTACCTTCCACAAGAAGGTGTCAATTATATGGATGAAATCAAAAATATATTCCCTTCCACTGTCATAGAGGAGATCAAAAATTCTTCTGGTAGAAGTGAACGTTTAACTAAAGAAATTCTAACCCAAGCGAAGCAGCACTACTCTAGTAAGAATTAGAAAAATCACGCAGCTGGATACTCCATCTCCGCATGTATGGGACGTAATTGATCAATCACAATCATCACGATAAAAACAGCAAACAGCAACGCCAAAAAGTAAAATAAACTTCCTCCACCGATAGTCTGTAATAAGACCCCGCCAATAAGCGGTCCCATCATGCTACCTATAGCAAATTGTGCAGATGCTAGAGCATTGGCTTCTGGCATCTGTTCCTTCGGTACCCTATCTGCTAGGAAAACTAATCCTAGTGAGTAGAGTGAACCTACAAATGCCCCCATCAGAGCAAACAGCAATATAACCATGTATGCCGATGTTGTATGTGCCCAAGGTAGTAGAGCCATCCCTACCATCCCAATCATCGCTATGAAAAGCAAAATTCGTCTTCGTCCATAACGATCACTAAGTATCCCCAACGGCAGTTGTAACAGTAAGCTCCCACAAATAAAAGCGGTTATTACGATGGAGATCATTCCAGAACTAAGACCTGCTCGCAAACCATATACAGGATACATTCCCGCGATCGATGCCTCCAAAAATCCATAAATCAGTGTTGCTATTAAGCCGACGAAACCAAGTCTATATACCATGAGCATGCTTTTTTTCCAGCTATATTTCCTCTCTTTGTTCTGTTGCGGAGGGAAAGCTTGATCTAAACGTACCGCTAACAATATGGCTAACATAAGGAGCACCGCCATAACTGCAAAGGGTACCCACTCACCAAATACCAATAAATTTACCCCTAGAGGTCCCAGACCAAATCCCAAACCAAATGCAACCCCATACTGTGAGATCAATTTTCCACGTTGCTCTTTTGGGCTCGCTATTGCAACCCATAATTGTGTCGCATAGTGGATCATGCTATCGCCTGCACCAACGAGCAAGCGTAATACGATCCAAATCGTCAAATGAGAGAAAAGAGGAAATAAAAGAACACTAACTAACGTCATTGCCCCTCCTATCAAAATCACGCCCCGATATCCGAAGCGCCGCACCGCACCCCCACAAAAAGGGAGCACAACAAGTACCCCTAGGTAGAGTGCCATCGTGTTCAATCCATTTAGACTGGAACTTATCCCTTGTTGTTCTAAAATCGTTGCCTGCAATGGGAGCAGTAGTCCTTGAACAAACCCTGATGTTAGTACGATAAAAATAAGCAAGGAAAATCGCCCTTGCGTCCAGCCTTTTACCATCATCCATCTATCTCCCATTCTTCAGTAGCTGTAACGTTTTCCATCGCTTGATTATACCATGGAAGCATTTTTACAGTCCAAATACACCAGCATTGCTTCCCTCATTGCAAGGGACAAATCTCCTTTCCAACCCCTATTCTGGAAGAAAAATAAGCTGAAGTAAAAACAATACCATAAACAAATACAGCAGTGGATGCACTTCACGAAAACGCCCCTGAATGATTTTTAATAAAGGATAAGTAATAAATCCAAAGGCGATGCCGGTTGCAATGCTAAAAGTAAGTGGCATACTGATCATTACAATAAAGGCGGGAAATGCTTCATCAAACCTCCCCCACTCTACCCTTGCTAGTCCCCCCATCATAAAGCACCCTACAATAATAAGCGCTGGAGCGGTTATCGCAGGTACTCCTGCAACCGCCTCTACCACCGGAGCAAAAAAGAGCATACACAGAAATAATAAGCTTACGACCACACTTGTTAAGCCAGTCCGCCCCCCTGATGCCACTCCCGTCGATGATTCAATGTAGGCACTGGTGGGGCTCGTACCCATCAAGGCACCGGCCGTCATCCCAATAGAGTCTGCTAACAAAGCTGAGCGCATCCGTGGAAAAGAACCATCTTTACCCATCAGACCTGCCTGCTCCGCTACCCCGATCATCGTTCCTGTAGTATCGAAAAGAGTCACCAGCAAGAAGGCAAAAATCACGGCATACAACCCCTGAGAAAACACTTCTGGCAGTGAGATGACTGCTGCCCCTAATGTAGGCATTAAACTAGGAGGTGCAGTCACCCACGTTGTTGGACTGACAAACAACCCACTCATTCCTCCGATCAATGCCGTTAACGCCATCCCTATAAACAAAGAACCTGGTATACGGAAAGTGAATAATACCAACGTGAGAAAAAGCCCTACCAGGCTTAATATCGTCATTGGTGCATGAAAATCTCCTAAACCTACCAAATTCACTTCATCTCCAACAATAATTCCTGCCGATTTTAGTCCGATAAAAGCAATAAACAATCCTATCCCTGCCGTAATTCCATACTTTAAACTATCCGGGATTGCTTTTATCAGTTGCTCACGAAAAGAAGTAACACTGAGGAGCACAAACAAAACCCCTGCTACCAATACGGCACCCAATGCCACTTCCCATCGAATCCCACTCTGTCCTACAACACTATAAGCAAAATAAGCATTTAATCCCATCCCTGGAGCGATTGCAATTGGGTAGTTTGCAAATAAACCCATAATTAGTGTCGCAATCACTGTAGCGAGAATAGTAGCGACAAAGACTGCTCCAAAATCCATTCCTGCTTGTTGTAAAATCGCCGGATTGACCACCACGATATATACCATCGTCATAAAGGTAGTCAATCCAGCTACCACCTCAGTGCGAACGTTCGTTTTTTTATCTTCTAATGAAAATAAATTCAATACTATTACCTCCTAAATCAACTAAATAACGAACATTAATTTAACCAACCACCATAATAATCGTTTTTAATAAAAAAATCAATCCACCATGATCTTCGAGTTACCGATTTCTTATCGACCAGGAAATATTTCAAGATGGGTGCGTATAATGAACAACAGGTGTCCTTTTATCCCAATTATTATGGAAAGGAGTGATCCTTCATGAACTTGTCCAGCATTATCATCCCATACATTCAATTCACCCTCATCTCAATCACCTTACTCCTTATGTATGTTTTGACTCAGAAGTATCTCAAACGATCGATACGAAAAAACCTTCTCTATAAGGAGACCTCTCCTGCAGGGCAACAATATATCTCTACACTAAGTACTTCCATCGTTCGTTTCGTCTTTCTCTATCTTATCGCTTTCTCCCTCCTCTCATTATGGGGTATGGATATATGGGCTAGTTTACTTAGTTTAGCTATTATTGCAAGCATGTGTACCCTCATAGTAGGATTAGGTACCCGTGGACTTCTTACTGACCTTATAATGGGCTACTTCATCACTCAAGAGGATCAAATACGTGTAGGTGACTATGTAAGCGTTGGTACCTATTCTGGTATCGTAGAAAACATCGGGCGCAGAATAGTAAAAATCCGCGGATTTAGTGGAGACATTCACCTTATCCCTTATCGGAAGTTAGACACCGTCACCAATCATTCGCGTGGGAACATGAGAGCACTCATCGACATCAGTATCGCCCCAACATCTGATATAAACCATGTTATCCACATTCTCCAAAGTACCTGCGATAAAGCTAAAACAGATACCCCTCAAATAATCGAGGGACCGGATGTTTTAGGTGTACAAAAATTATCCTCATCTGAGATGGTGATTCGAATCCTGGCTCGTACACAAAACATGGCCCAGTGGACGGTAGAAAGAGAGCTTCGTAAATGCCTCAAAGAAGCATTGGACGAAGCTGGTATTCCTATCGGATGCCAATCTCCCTCTGCCATGTATCCCAACGATCAACAGCAACAACCTCCTGCTCACTAATTTTCCTTTTACGAAAGTCGAGGAAATCCCCTCCCATTTGCTATAATAAAGAAGAAGGAGGGGAAGTGCGATGTACCACATTACCGTATACGATCAAGATGCAAGCACTCTACACGACGAACCACTCGAAGCCAAGACGGATGATGAAGCGATTCAAAAGGGATTAAAGTGGCTTCATGAGCAGAACTATTTGGAGAAAGCATATCGAATCTTCCATTCTTCTGGCTATCTGGTTCGATTTAATGCTCATAAATACAAAAAAGCATTTGTGCTGCAACAAAAACAAGCCAACGAAGAATAGAAAAAAGAGCATCTTCTTCCCTACAGGAAAGAGGATGCCCTTTTTTATTTCATCTACTTGCCTAACTCCAATTCCAACTCTTCCACGGTTGCCAATGGTGCTTGGCAAGTATGGTTTTTACATATATAAACTCTGGCTTCTCCTGCTGGTGCATGCTGCTCAGCTGTAAAGGGCGCAAATTGAGCAAGCTTATCCTGATTTTGACCATCGCGAAACAGGATAACGGCGTCCGGCAGATATGTTGAGTAAATGATGCGCTTCATCTCCTTCACTACTGGCAGGTTTGAATCCCCCACTATCACAATCTCAGTAGTTGCCCCTAGATGCAGCTGCAAGCCCACTAAATAAGCTGTATATGCCATCGACCCTTGCTCAACATTACGAGCAAACGCACTTAGCTGTCTTTTGGCTAGATGATGTAGATGCTCATTACCGCTCATTTTTGCCAAGCGTACTAAATTCCAGCCAGCAATCGAGTTCCCTGAAGGAAGAGCGCCATCATATATTTCCTTCTGTCGTGTCAACAATTGCTCTGCATCATGTCCATAAAAGAAAAGACCACCATATTCCTCATCATTAAACAAATCCATCATCCGCTCAGTTTCCTGTAACGCATGTTCTAAATAGTGTACATTCCCTGTCGCTTCGTATAGCTCAATCAAACCCCATGAATAAAAAGCATAATCATCTACATAGCCAGGAAATGCGGCTTCTCCATCACGGAAACGTGCCAGTAGTCTTCCATCAGCACGGCGCACATGTTGATCGATGAATTGAACAGCTCGAGCAGCTGATTCTGCATAATGCGGCTTGCCCAATACCTGCGCCCCCTTTGCTAACGCGGCGATCATCAGTCCATTCCAGGAGGTGAGAATTTTATCATCCTTATGAGGGTGAATTCGCTGCTCGCGGGCAGATAATAATTGTGCACGAGCTTTCTGTAAACGCTCCTCTATCTCTTCTTCACTCATCCCCTCACGTGCAGCTACAGCATGCAATGGATCGTGAATCCGATTAAGTATACTCAAACCATCTTCAAAATTGCCGTCTGGAGTTACATCGTAAACCTCACAAAAGAGTTGCCCCTCTTCTTCACCTAGAACCTGTTCGATTTCTACCGGGGACCATACATAAAACCTTCCTTCTCTCCCCTCCGAGTCGGCATCTTCAGCTGAATAAAACCCTCCTTCCGGTGAGGTCATATCACGTAACACATAAGTGAAAATTTCTTCCGCTATACGTGCGTACTTCTCTTTTTTCGTTGCTTGATACGTTTCCAAATACGCATACGCCAGCAGGGCGTTATCATATAACATCTTTTCAAAATGAGGAACAAGCCATTCTCGATCGACAGAATAGCGAGCAAAACCGAATCCCAAGTGATCGTAGATTCCACCTTGATGCATGGCTGTCAAAGTCTTTTCAACCATCGTGAGTGCTTCAGACACATTGCTTTGCTTCCAATAACGTAGTAAAAACAGAAAGTCGTGTGGACGTGGAAATTTCGGCTCTTGCCCAAAGCCACCATAAGCAGAGTCAAACTGCTGTGCCACCTGTTCATAAGCAGAGTCTGTTATGACTAGCGACAAGTCACCTGACTGATCCGCTTTGGCATACGCTCGAATAGCAGCAGTCACTTTCTCCCCTGACTCAAGTAATTTATCGCGTTCATTTTGCCATACGTCCGAAATACGATTTAGCAATTCGATCATCCCTGGCATCCCACGCTGACTTCGTTTGGGGAAATAGGTTCCCGCAAAAAACGGCTTTTTCTCTGGTGTCATCATCACTGTGAGCGGCCATCCTCCTTGTCCAGTCAGAGCTTGACACACTGTCATATAGATATGGTCAATATCGGGGCGCTCCTCTCGATCCACTTTAATTGAGATATAGTCACGATTGAGTAGTTCGGCCACCTCTTCATCTTCAAATGATTCCTTTTCCATTACATGGCACCAATGACAAGTTGAATATCCTATAGATAGAAATATCGGCTTATCTTCTTTTTTTGCTTGTGCAAAGGCTTCCTCTCCCCAGGGATACCAATCAACGGGGTTGCTTGCATGTTGCAAGAGATAAGGTGACTTCTCTTCACCTAAGCGATTCTTATAAACCATTATTACCGTCTCCTTTATGTATGTAAGTTTATCCTATAGCTCTAGTGTAACAAAAAAACAATACGTTACTAAGATTTTACTTACTTTTCGTGAGAGTGACTACGATGACCCACAGACGTAAATCGTGTTAGAATATGGAGGAAAGAAGAAATAGTGAAATCAATCAGCCTTTTCTTAGCGTCAATGTATAACAAATGATACCCTCACTTATCCAGCACTGAAAGGGGCACTTATCATGCAAGCATCATATATAAAAGAAGAGCACCAAATTTTACGGGAATCACTACGCAAATTTTTGGATAAAGAGGCGCGTCCTTATTTTGAACAGTGGGAAAAAGAGCGGATGGTTCCGCGCTCCTTCTGGCTTAAGATGGGTGAACAAGGATATCTATCGCCTTGCTTAGATGAGAAATACGGAGGACTAAATGCCGACTTTATCTACTCTGTTATTATTGCGGAAGAATTAGAGAAAGTGGGCACAGGGCTAATGGGCTTCAGCCTCCATAGTGATGTTGTCGTTCCCTACATCTCCACCTACGGTTCAGAGATACAAAAGAAGAAATGGTTGCCTGGTTGTATCTCAGGTGAACTGATCACCGCTATTGCCATGACCGAGCCAGGTACTGGATCTGATCTTGCGAACATCCGCACTACTGCCATCTCTGACGGGGATCATTATGTTCTTAATGGACAAAAAACATTTATCTCAAACGGGATTCTTGGTGATCTCATCGTTGTCGTCTGCAAAACAGACCCTCATGCCACTCCTGCACATAAAGGGATTAGCCTCCTGGTCGTCGAAGCAGATACCCCAGGATTTTCACGTGGTCGTAAATTAGACAAAGTAGGATTACACAGTCAAGATACCGCTGAACTCATCTTTGAAGAGTGCCGCGTTCCCAAGGACAATTTATTAGGAAAAGAGGGTGCTGGCTTTCACTACTTGATGCATAAACTGCAACCAGAACGTCTACTTGCTGCTCTGCTCGCACAAGTTTCAGCAGAAGAGATGGTTCGAATGACCATTGAATATGTTAAAGCTAGGGAAGCGTTCGGGAAACCATTGAGCAAAATGCAGCATATCCAGTTCACCATTGCTGATCTCGCTACAGAAGTTTCCTTTGGCCGTACTTATCTAGATGACCTCATCGTTAAACATATGGCTGGACACGATGTAGTTACACAAGTATCTATGGCAAAGTCCTGGGTTACCGATATGGCAAAGCGGGTGTCTGGACAGTGTATGCAACTTCACGGCGGCTATGGTTATATGGAAGAATATCCAATCGCTCGTCGCTACCGTGATATTCCAGTAGCTGCCATTTACGCAGGCACTAACGAAATCATGAAAATGATCGTGGCCAAAAACCTCGGACTTTAATTGAAGGGGGCAGTTACCATGAAGATCGAACGAATCGCAGTCCTCGGTGGAGGATTGATGGGTGCTGGTATTGCACAAGCCATCGTTCAAGGGGGCGCCGATGTAATCTTGTATGATATTTCACAACATGCGATCGAGCGCGCACAAGTCGGTATTGAAAAAAGCTTATACCGTTTTGCTAAGGCAGGACATTTCACGCAAGAAGAGGCTGGAAAAGCACTAAAACGCCTCTCTGTCACCATGGATTTAGCAGAAGCTAGTCGTGAAGTCCAACTTGCGATCGAGGCAATCCCAGAAAATCTGGACTTAAAAAAAGAATTGTTCGCCGAGTTGGACCGTCTAACTCCACGCCACTCTATTTTGGCAACCAATACTTCCGAGTTAAGTGTGACTGCTATTGCTAGCGCCACCTCACGCCCACATCAAGTGATCGGTATGCACTGGTTTAACCCTGCTCCCGTCATGCGCTTGATTGAAATTGTGCGTGCCGTCGATACGGATGAATCCACCATTGCCACCATTGAATCATTTTCCCAACAGATCGGAAAAGAGACTGTCATCGTAAAGGATGGACAAGGATTCGTTACCTCACGCGCACTCTCTGCCCTTTTAGCTGAAAGCTTTCGTATTTATGAAGAAGGAATTGCTTCGTGCGCAGATATTGACAAAGCTATACGACTCGGTTTAAACCATCCCATGGGTCCCTTTGAATTAGCCGATCTCGTTGGATTAGACACCCTTCTTTACGCCACAGAGGGGATGGTAGAAGCATATGGAGACCGTTTTCGTCCTACACAAACGTTGAAAAAGTTAGTCGAAGCAGGTCATTATGGTAAAAAGACAGGAAAAGGCTTTTACCATTACGATTCATAATAAGAAGGAGGAAATAGCAGCCCCTTCTTCCTCCTGCGCTCGTGAATCACTTACAAGAATGCGAGGTCATCATTATGTTAAGAGAAGTTGTCATTACTGAAGCTGTTCGTTCACCTGTCGGTAAACGTAACGGCGCATTACGCCATATCCATCCAGTTGAACTAGCTGCTCATTCCTTAAGAGCACTTATCAGCCGATCGCAATTAGACCCTGCATCCATTGAAGATATTGTAATGGGTTGCGTCTCCCCCATAGATGAACAAGGGTATAATATTGGACGGTTAGCCTCACTAGAAGCAGGCTTTCCGACCACCGTCCCCGCAGTCTCCATCAACCGCATGTGCGGATCGGGTCAACAAGCCACCCATTTTGCTGTTCAAGCGATCGCTTCTGGCGACATGGAGATCGCCATCGGAGCTGGTGTCGAAAGCATGACCCGTGTTCCTATCGGATCCGATGGCAATGAGCGCACAATTCCCACATCTCTTCATAAAAAATACCCCTTCGTGCACCAAGGGGTATCGGCAGAAATGATTGCCGAAAAATGGGGCTTTAACCGTCAAGATGTAGACGCATATGCTTATCAAAGTCACCAGCGTGCTCTCGCCGCTATAGAAGCTGGTCATTTTGAACGTGAGATCGCTCCTCTGTATGGTCAAGACTCAAACGAAAACAAATTTCTGTTTACAACTGATGAAGGACCCCGCGCAGACACCTCTCTTCAAAAACTGTCTACTCTACGAACTGTTTTTAAAGAGGATGGGGTAATTACTGCAGGTAACGCCAGTCAAATCAGCGATGGTTCAGCTGCTGTTCTCTTTATGAGCCGTGAAAAAGCTACACAACTTGGCTGTCGTCCACGTGCTCGCATCATCAGTCAAGCAGTCGTCGGTTCCGATCCCACTATGATGTTGGATGGGGTCATCCCTTCCACCCGCAAAGCACTTCAAAAAGCTGGTCTCACACTAGCTGATATGGATCGAATTGAAATTAATGAAGCTTTCGCCCCCGTTGTGCTGGCTTGGCAGAAAGAGTTGCAAGCAGATATGAGCAAAGTAAATGTAAATGGTGGAGCCATCGCTCTTGGCCATCCTCTCGGGGCAACAGGAGCAAAACTGATCACTACTTTGCTACACGAACTAGAAAGAATCCAGGGTCGCTACGGTCTACTTACGATCTGTATTGGACATGGCATGTCCACTGCTTCTATTATTGAAAGACTAGATTAATTCACCTAACTTTATTTATATCCAAATAAGTTCTGTTCCTTTAAGGAACAGAACTTATTTGGGTGGAGAGATCATCGGCCATCCTAGCAACCAAAGTGTTCCAAGAAATAATTTTCATACCCACTCCCGCTTTTCCATACGCTGTAGCAGAGGTGAGCATACATGCAGCTAGAAAAATATAGGGACGCTTTGCCTATCCCACCGTTAGCCCGTCCCATCGGTACGTATAACCACTTACCTTACTACGAGATGAAGATGACGCAATTTCGCCAATCCCTGCACTCACAACTCCCTTCCACCATGGTATGGGGGTTTAACGGTCACTACCCTGGCCCCACTTTTGATGTTTGTTCTGGTCAACCCCTCTACGTCTCCTGGTGCAATCAACTACCTAGTAATCATCTACTTCCCATAGATCACTCAATCCAAGGGGCAAATTCTTGCCTTCCCGATGTACGTACCGTTACACACCTACATGGTGGTATAAATCCTACTTATTATGATGGGTATCCTGAAGCCTGGTTTACACGAGATTTCCGAGAGCGTGGTCCATATTTTGTTTCCCCCCTATATTTTTATCGCAATGAACAGCCCTCCGCCACCCTCTGGTACCATGACCATGCTCTCGCAATTACACGTCTCAACAATTATGCCGGCTTATCTGGATTATATATTATTCGTGATCCAGAAGAGCACCGATTTCACCTTCCGCAATCCCCTTATGAGATTCCACTCATCATCCAAGATCGCTCTTTTCAAGCGGATGGTTCATTATACTACCCTAATCAACCGGAATACACCCAGTCCGATTGGCCTTATCCGTCTGTTGTTCGTTATTTTTTTGGCGATACCATGCTCGTAAACGGAAAAGTGTGGCCTTATTTATCAGTAGAACCACGTAAATATCGCTTTCGCATCCTCAATGGCTGTAATTCTCGCTTTTTACGCCTACAACTAAGCTCTAATCAGCTCTTCGTTCAAATCGGCACAGACCAAGGATTCTTACCTCATCCGATCACCATTCGACAGCTCCTTCTCGGCCCCGCTGAAAGAGCCGACATCATTATTGATTTCCATACCCAAGCTGGAGAGAGCCTACTTCTCAAAAACAACGCTCCCACCCCTTATCCCCATGGGAAACCAATAGAGGGAGACAGCACAGAACATGTGATGCAGTTTCGCGTCCAAGAAACCTTAGAAGAAGAGGACATCAGCCAAATCCCCCCTTCACTCGTGCCCATAAAGAGACTTCAACCTACTCCAACCACACCCATACGACTTCTGTCCCTTGACGAGAGCAAAGACCACTACGGGCGCCCACTTATGCTTCTTCACCACGAGCGCTGGAATGACCCTGTTTCCATATGTCCCCAACTTGGAACCCAAGAGGTGTGGAACCTTATCAACACAACAGAGTTATCTCACCCTATTCACCTTCATCTAGTCAAATTTCTCATTCTTTGTCGTCGTTCCTTCGATGTTGAGCGTTATCAAGCGACAGGGCGCATTCATTTCACACAACAATCACGCCCTCCGTCTCCTTCGGAGGCAGGATGGAAAGATACAGTCATATCTCCCCCAGGAGAGGTGACTAGCATTATCTCTTGCTTCAGCCCTTATACCGGTAGATATGTTTGGCATTGTCATATGCTAGAGCATGAGGATTACGAGATGATGCGCCCTTTCCTTGTCATTAGATAAACAGAAAAACTTAAATCCCAAAAGGGAACAGCGAAGAGATCTCTTCGCTGTTCCCTTTTAACAATATATACAATCTTATCGACTACTTATTAATCCGGAGATCGGTATGAGAATCGATACCCCTATTAAGAGTGTACGCAGTAACTCATGATCCACCACTGTTACAGGGATAATAAATTGTGCCGCTATTAATATAGCCATAAGGAAGAATAGAATCATCGTAAAATCAAACCCCGCCTTTTCTTTTGGGGCTAACTTTTCAATTGAGCGACAATCCATATAATATCGATGAGGGTTTTGTTCCTTTATGTACACTTCAATCTGCGATTCCAAATATGGCGATGGATCATGCCACAAATAGCCACTTGTAAATATATAATCTTGCTTTGTGACGGGATCTACCCAATGAGCTTCAATCACATAAGGGGATTGTCCCGAACTGGTATTCCATACACCCATCCCTTTACGTTTTAGACGATAATCAATATACACCCTCGTAATTTCAGCCTCTACTCTTTTTCCATATAAGCGTAAATACCTCTGGTTCCATCTTCTTATCATTTTGACGAGCGGGAATCCTATCAAGCAGAGAAAAGCGAGCACAAAAAAGATTGGACCCATATAGGAAAAAAAACTTCCTGAGAAAACATGTTCGAATTTATAATATTGATATGTGAAGAGCCCTCCGAGGAGTAAAAACATGATCCCCATAAACCTGATTATACTGTTCAAACCCCATCTCTCCAATCCTTACACTATGTATGTTTCGGCTAGATATCGCACATATTAGTAGTTGATATAATCTTGTAGGAGGCCGCCCATGAGAGTTACCCTAACCTTTTCCATTCTACTAGCGCTTATCTTAGGAGCGAATCAGTCTGTCACGTACGCTTCCCTTTCCTCTCACCATCCCTCTCCAAAAGTGGCTATCATTATTGATGATTTGGGCAATGGTGTTGAAGGAACCGAAGAAATGTTTACCATTGATGCCCCACTCACCGTAGCCATTATGCCCTGCCTTCCTCAGACAAAACAGGAAGCATATCGTGCTCATCGGCACGGATTTGAAGTAATTTTGCACCTTCCTTTAGAGGCGACAACCGGTCCGGCTCATTGGCTCGGTCCAGGAGCGATCACAACGAAGATGAGTAATGAAGAAATTAAGAATCAACTCCATAATGATCTAGCGCATATCCCCTTCGTTGTCGGTCTCAACAATCACATGGGCTCGCGTGCAACAGCCGATCCACGTGTAGTGAAAAATATCTTGGAAGTGGCGAAAGAAAAGGAATTGTTCGTCGTAGATAGCCGCACCAGTGAAGAAACGAAGATCCCCACCCTCTCTAGAGAGTTAGGTGTTCCTTATATTCGGCGTACCGTATTCTTAGATAATGAAAATAACCCAACTCATATTCAAAAACAATTACATGTTTTGGCCCAGCAAGCACAGACGCGTGGCTGGGCAATTGGGATCGGCCATGTTGGGATACCAGGGAAAAATACCGCTCGTGCCATACAATCCATGCTCCCGTTCTTTCGTGAAGCTGGCATCGAAATCGTCCCCGTTTCTGAGTTGATTCGTATCCATGAGACTGAAGGATTTTTTGATTTATAGGTCTACTACTTCGCCTCTACTTTATACATCTCCTCTTCTTGCTTTACGCTCTTAGCAGTGGACATCCGAATATAATAAAGTAGCACGCCGATAAGCAAAACCAATGAGCACCCCATAAACATGGCAGTATATCCTGTAAACTTTGCTAACACTCCTAATAGATAGGAACCCGAAGCAATGCCCACATCGGCCACAATCATATAAGTAGCGGTAGCCGCACCCCTACGTTCGGGCGAGATCTCACGATACACTAATGCTGTCAAGCACGGTTGTACCGCACCAAAGCCAACACCGAAGAAAACAGCCGCCAATGCGATCCATAATAGATTATCCGCCCAACTTAACAGCACAATCCCCACAATGGAAAAGAGAAACCCAGGATAAACCACAACACTAAATCCACGTTTATCTGCTAACTTTCCTGCAAAAGGACGTACAAACATCATGGCAGTCGCATAAATTCCGAAAAACAAACCCGCAGCCTCTACCAACCCAACTTTACTCACATGTAATGGCAAAAAAGAGACTAGCCCACCATATACAAAGAAAAGTATACCTGCGATTACTGCTGTCGGAATCACACTTTTCTCTATAATTTGTTTCCACTGAAACCGCTTAGGCTCAGTTTTAACACTACTTTCTACTTTATTCACCTCAATCCAGCCGGCAAAAATAATACTCAGTAATGCTATTACCGAACAAACAGAAAACAACACCTGATAACTCCATACTCCCATCACCCACAAACCGAAGAATGGACCTATAGCAAGCGCAACACTAACAAAGCTATGTATAATTCCAAGCCCTTCTGCCCTTCGACTTTCTGGGATAATATCTGCCGCGATCGTACCCGACGCTGTTGTCGAGAGCCCAAAACCAAAGCCATGAAATAATCGTAACAACAATAGCATAAATAACCCAACTACACCGAGATAACAAAGGGTCGCTAATAAAAATAAAATCCTCCCAAGAAGAAAAACCTTCTTACGATCCCAACGATCTAACCATACCCCTGCTAGAGGGCGCGAAATAAGCTGCGCAGTAGTAAATAGCGCGATAATCAAACCAACTTGTGCTTCTGTTCCGCTTAACTCTTCCACCACGAAGACAGGTAACGTAGGAAGTAGCATATAAAAACTAGCAAACATGAGAAAGTTACTAAGGGAAAGTATTACAAAGTTTTTCGTCCACAACGCTTGTCCTTGTTTACCCACTTCACATCCTCCTTCATTCCTATTAAAGTGACCATACACACCCTATCACCTTTATTTTACCACATCAAAAGTGTGAATAAGTAATTTTTTTATTCATTTTCTATTTTTAAGATGATTGGTATAATTTATTAAAAAAATAATTGAAAATTTCTAAACTTAGTGTATAATAAAGTCAGTATTATAGAAAGGAGGCATGCCACATGAAATTCGAAAGCAAAAACGTAAAATCCTTGTCCGCATTGTTCCCTGCTTAATCTAAATTTTTTAATCATCTCAAAAAAGTGAATCCCCATGGGGATTCACTTTTCATTCATAAAGAGAAACTAGGCTCATTTGAATAACAATACTCTTATAGAGAGGTGAAACCATGCAATCATCTTTTTTATCAGCTATCCTGCACCTAAAAGAGGAAACTAATGATACGAGTATTTGGTGCAAAAATATTTGCCGCGCGCTCCCAGAGTATAACTTTTCTTTTGACTTTACACGGGTACCTTATCATCTAAATCAAGTAATGGAGCCAACCACGCTCTTTGAAGTTGCTCAAGTCGCCAATCTATCATTGGAACAAGTTAGTCGGTTGGAATATCCTTTAGATGGCCCAATTGAAACCCTCCAAAAAAATTGGGAGAACCGCTCTCACTTCTCCCCTTTAGAACAGCTCAACATTGCTTTCCATCTCACTGCAATCTCCCGCTTTGAACAAGCATGGAGTATACTTACAAGCATGGATCGCTATCAACTAACCCCTTGCGCACAATTATATTTCTACTTACTCACCTTTGTCATTAAGAACAGACTAGGTGTTATCGCTGTTGATGAAGAGTTCACATCCATCAAACACATCATCACAGAAAACACAATTCCAGCAAGCATTCAACTTAATATGTCCTCACAAGCGATTGTCTGGTATATTAAGCAAAAAAGCGTAAAATCATCTTTATATCAATGGTTTGTACAGTGTGGATTGCAAGCAAAAGAAAAATTGAGTCACAGCGTCGACTTTCAAGATTACATTTCGCTCTCCACCTTTCATCGGGCCTATGCCATGATTCCAGCTGAAGAGAAAAAAGTAGAAGAGACAAGAGAAATCATGAAACTAGCTTTGCACTATGCTATGATCGCCACTCCCCGCACTCCCTTAGAAGAAGTAAAACGAGCCGATGCGATGAAAACAGCCTACGAATCAGAAGTGAAAGAGCACCTCTATCTATCCCGTCAATTTTCCCTCGCCGAACAAGCGGGACGTAATTTGATTGAGCTAGATCCACACTGGAGCATATCGTATCAAGAATTAGCTGAAGTATATAGCCACTTCAAGCGCTTCGATGAAGCATTAGACATGTACCATAAAGCAGCTACGATTGGACTCCCTCGACTCACATTCTCCCATTTTATGAGTGGCTATACACTTTCACAACTACAGCGTGACGATGAGGCTATTGCAGCCTATCAAAAAACATTAGACCTAGATCCAGAAAATATATCAGCCGGAGTAAACGCCCTTCAATTAGCCCGAAAAACGAACCACCCAGATTCTAGTAAATTAGAACTATTACTGCAAAAGTGGGATGAGGAAGGGATTTTAACAGATGCACACCGGTCATTTTTAGCACGTGTATGAATAAAGAGAGCACCGGCATTTCCAGCCGATGCTCTCTTTATTCATACTCACACTAAATTACTTCCCTCTTTCCTTTCTCCCCCTCTTCAGCATTTTTGTTCTTCCACCAACCAAGCAATAATACCCCTACCACTATCGCTACGATCACAATCCATTGCATCCATGGATTTTGGTTGAAGAATGGTTGCACAAACCCTTCTCCTACCATCATCTTAGCGGCTGTAAAAGCAAGAACCGCTGCTCCAAAGTATATAATCATTGGATAGCGTTCCATTAAGCGAAGAATAATGGCACTGCCCCAAATCATAATGGGTACACTGATCAGTAGCCCCAAAATAACCAGTACATAATCCCCATGCGCAGCACCTGCAATCGCAATCACGTTATCCAGTCCCATCACTGCATCCGCAATCACTATCGTACGGATGGCAGCAAATAAATTGTTGCCCGCTTCAATATCATGCTCTCCATCGTCTACCAACAGTTTGTATGAGATCCATACCAGCAGAAGTCCACCCACAAGCAGCAAACCCGGGATTTTCAACAACCAGACAACCGCTAATGTAGCCAGGATGCGAATCCCAATCGCACCTACGGTTCCCCAGACAATCGCTTTTTTCTGTTGCTCTTTCGGAAGCCTTCTGGCAGCGAGTCCAATTACAATCGCGTTATCCCCTGCTAAAAGTAGATCGATAATAATAATTGTAATTAATGCTCCGATAAATTCTGAACCCAGTTCCAATGGATCTCGACTCCTTTTATTTAAATAAAAAGACCCTTACCGTGATTAGGTAAAAGTCTCATAAAAATCCATAAAAATAGACCATTTACCTATCATCGGTAAAGGTCTCGCTAACAACGTTTCGTTGCCACTAAAGCCGGGGACGAACCCGTAATGACGACTTTAATGTGCAGCTACTCCCCTTCACCGTTATTATATCGAATCCCTGGGCTATTCGTCAATCCGAAAATAATGGATTTCCCACTCATACACATATTTCTCACTCTTTTTTTTACACTAAAGGAAACCGATTTATCTTCCCCATCGTGTAGGAATAGAGGAAGATGAGATCACTCCTGTATTCTCTGTTGACTCATTATATTTTATGCGAGTAACTAGAAATATTGCTTAGCTCCTCTTATAACATAGCTGAACTTACACCTTTCCTACCTACCAAGGTCTTACTTCCTTGACCCCGATGTAGATTTCTTTCTTCTCTATATGTACATTTTGATGTACATTTTGAGCGATTTAAGACGAGCCGCAATCCTGCTTATGTTAAAATTAAGGTGTAGAATGAAATAAGCGCAGGGATAACGCTAGAAAGGATGAACTTATGCTAAGGGACCTACTTACTAATTATCCATTATGGACAGCTGCAATCGCAATTTTGTCCGCGCAAGTGATAAAACTACCCTGGCACTACTTTATGAATCGAGAATGGGATTGGAATTGGTTGGTCAACCCTGGGGGAATGCCGAGCTCCCACACATCAGCTGTTACTTCTTTAGCCACTGCTGTCGGCTTACAAGAAGGAATGGACTCACCTATTTTCGCCTTATCTGCTGTCTTTGCTGTTATCGTCATGTATGACGCTACCGGTGTGCGAAGACAAGCTGGCATGCATGCTCAAGTGCTCAATCAACTACGTAATGACTTTGCCAGTCTCATGGACGAATTGCGACAGATGAAAGAGAAGAGCCCAGATGAAACCCGCGTCAACCTCAAAGAAATATTAGGGCATCAACCGATCGAAGTGTTTACAGGTGCCTGGTTTGGGTTTGCGGTTGCGCTACTTGTTTCCTTCTTCTGGCATTAGAAAAGATGGGGAAGAGAACATAAGGAGGAATAGCTTATGAAACGGATAGTATCCATCTGTCCTAGCAATACCGAAGTGCTCGCTTCACTAGGACTTACGGATCGATTGGTGGGGATCGACGACTATTCTGATTGGCCAAATTCTATCTCACATCTCCCCCGTTGTGGGCCCGATCTTCACATCGATATCGACAAAGTGCAGCGCCTACAGCCAGATCTGGTACTCGCTTCACTCAGTGTCCCTGGAATGGAACGAAATATCGAGCGACTAGAAAAGGAAAATATCAATACCCTTATCCTTAACCCTAAGTCGATTTCAGACATTCTTTCAGATATAAGAACCGTGGGTCAACACTGTGGGCAAGAAAGAAAAGCTGAGAAGGTGGTTTCCCAAATAACAAATCAACTCTCCACCCTACGTGCCCATATCCCTCAACTAACACCCCCGCCCCGCCTCTATTGGGAGTGGTGGCCCAAACCTGTTTTTACTCCTGGAGGTGGAAACTGGCTAAGTGAAGTCAGTAAACTTGTAGGTGCAGTTAATATCTTTGCGGACCAACCTGAAGAAAATGTGAAGAGCACTTGGGAGGAGGTTGCTGACCGAAACCCGGATCGAGCGCTGATCGTATGGACAGGTGTGCCGATTGAACGAGTGAAGAAAGAGCCTATCTTGCAACGTCCAGCTTGGCAGAATACCCCTATCGCCCACCCAGAACGAGTCACGATCTTAGAAGAAGGCTGGTACTGTAGACCATCCTACCGCTTACTAACCGGAATTCAATATTTAGCCCATCTGCTCTATCCTAATCATATTCTCGCCCCTGACCCAAACCACCCACTCACCTCTAACATCCCCGTTACATAAAAAAAGTGTCCTCCATAAAAGAGGACACTTAGAACATCTGAAAGCCTTTATCTCTTAAAGTTTTAATTACCCATCCACTTAGGAATGCACCGATCAATCCGCTTACCAATACGATAAGATCGCCACCTAGGGCTTGACGACCTTCGCTGAAGAGGTCAAACATCAACCACGCTACCAATGCTACGTATATTATAATCGGAAGCCATGTCGTCTTTAAAATCATATTAAAGATAAAACCAACTCCGAAAGCTAATGCCATAAAAAGCAGGATAGAGATTATTAATTGGGGTATACTCATCATCATCGCTCATCGCCTCCTCCCACTTGCGATTCCTATCTACATGTAGTTCCTGTATAGTCTACAAAAAATCGATAGAGGGGTCAATGTCAGCACGATTTAATCTGTGTCATGTAAGCGACAATTCCATTATCAATTTGCGCATGCTATTCCAAGTTGGGTACAATCGTAAGTGTATGAATCAAAGGAGGAATCATTTTATGAGACCACGTTCAGCTCGTCCTGGATCAACTGGGACTGAAACGACAGGAGAGAAACCAACTCTACCTACCCAATACATTAATTTCTCTTTCTTTAAGCTAGACCCTGCTTTCCGTCGATTAAGTGAAGAAGAACAACAACGCGGAAAAGAAGAATTCGCCGCTGTCGTGAAAGAGTACCATGCTCGCAATGACATGATGGTGCTTAGTTACTCCACTATCGGTATTCGAGCCGATGTCGACCTTGTGCTCTGGCGCATTGCCAAAGATGTAGAATCATTTCAAGAAATGACTCATCGCCTTTTGCATACTGGTCTAGGAAAGTATATGGAACTTAGCTATTCTTATCTTTCCATAAGTAAACGTAGTATATATGTGGATAAACTGGATCCTTCTCATCAGAATCCGCGCACTTATATTATTCCTGGACAGAGTAAGTACCTCTTTGTCTATCCGTTCATTAAGACAAGAGATTGGTATCAACTTTCATTCCCTGCCCGCCAAGGAATGATGGATGAACATATCCAAGTAGGAGGAAAATATCCCTCTGTAAAATTAAATACCACTTACTCCTTCGGAATCGATGACCAAGAGTTTGTCGTCGCCTTTGAAACAGACGAAATCAAAGACTTTCTTCACTTAGTTCAGGAACTACGTGAGACAGAAGCAAGTCGGTATACCTTAGTAGACACACCGATGTTTACTTGTGTCAGCCACAAGGATATCATCGACGCTCTCCACACTCTATAAGGTACGAACCAAACAAAGAAGGAGCCATACCCGCATGGGAAGGCTCCTTCTTATATAGTAAGACAGCTAGCCTCTTCACTTCTCTACTTTTCCCCCTTTTCTGCTTCTTTTTCACGTATTCCTGATCCTTTGCATGCATGACAGGTTTCAGATCCGCCGAGCAGGAGTTGCACGTAACCATCCCCTTTACACATTGAACATACTTCTAGATGAATCTCTGCGATCGTTATACCCATCATGTTCAGCTCCCTCTTCTTAATTCTAATTTTCTGTTTATAGTACAATACTTTTAATCATTTGAAAAGGGGGGATTGGTGGAAATGAGAGCGTTTACCTGTTATTTGAAAGCGTTTACATCACTATTAATTCTAGCATCTTCTCCTATTTTAAAATAATTTGTTAACATTTTGTGTAGAGAATCATATGATTGCTTCTTTTGCAATTCACAGTACAAAAAAAGCAAAAACACCGATTGCAGATAATCAGTGTTTTTGCCTTCTTCATCGTCTACTTACAGTTTCCCTTTACGCAATACCATGGAGATTCCACCTAATTTATAGAACCAGCGTAAGTCGTTAGCACGCTTGAGGAAAGCAGGGGTCGAACCAAACATCTTTTTCGTTCCCACCATTCCAATCGCTTCATTGCGACCCAATGAGGCCAACGTACCCTTCATGTCAAACTCATATGGCTTCACATCTCCACCGCGCATGAGGAGGGGTAAGTTTCTACCTAACCATTCTCCTTGCTGTGTGGCCATCTGAGCAGTTGGTGGGTAGGGGCGGTCTATCTCTTCATTGATGATTAAAGAGCTGTCCCCAATTACAAAGATATCCTCATGACCTGGTGCGCGCAAGAATTCATCTACTTTCACGCGCCCACGCATGGTTTCTACACCTGATTCTTCAACCACTTTGTTACCACGAACACCACCAGTCCATACTACGGTAGCCGCTTTAACTTCCTCTCCACCCTTGAGTACAACACCTTCAGGGGAACACGATTCAATCGGAATACCAATTTTAAACTCTACTCCACGGCTTTCTAAATAGTTGGTTGCATACTCAACCAGATCTTTATCAAACCCTGGTAGGGCCGTTGGAGCCGCTTCCACATTAACTAAACGCACTTTGTTCTGAGGAATATCGTAGTCACGGCACAATTGAGGAATACGATCTACCAACTCACCCACAAACTCAATGCCTGTAAAGCCAGCTCCACCAACTACGATGGTAACAAGATCTTGGCGCTCGCCTTTCAGATGATATTGAGAGAACTGGTACTCAATATGCTCACGAATCATTCGTACACTGTTGATATTCCGAATGAAGTATGCATTTTCCAACAACCCTTGAATGCCAAATGTTTCTGGCGCGCTCCCCATTGCCATCACGAGATAATCATACGCTAAACCTTCATTGGAATTCTCCAAGGTTACTACTTTTTTCTCACGATCGACCGCTGTAACACGATCTTGTACAAACCGTACTTTACGCTCATCCAGCACACTGCTGATCGGTACACGTGTATAATCATGATGAAGCGTTCCAGCCGCAGGTTCATGCAACTTTGTCGTCACATAATGATAGGGATTCTGGTTTACCAAGGTTACTTCCGCTTCGTTATAGGAAAGCCCTTTCTGTAAACCCTTAGCTGTCATGAGACCGCCATAACCAGCCCCAAGGATTAATATCTTTGGCTTACTCATATTTCTCACCCATTCCATCGATAATACTATCGGTTAATAAATTCGGTAATAAGGACGTATCCATCATTTCCGTACAAACCCCACTTACACTATGATAATTATTTCACGAACTTTTGACAAGGGGAAATGAATAATCATATTGTGCCCATCACATATTGTAGTATCCTCTTCTCAACCCACTGACAGACCAGTATAATGGAAAAAGAGGACAAAGGTAGATCAACCAGTCAATATAGAATACTAAGAACTACCAAAATCATCCGGAGGTGCACCCATGGAAAAAACAGACATACATGATATTATCGTCATCGGCGGGGGACCCGCGGGACTATTTACTTCCTTTTATGCTGGAATGCGTAAAGCAACTGTAAAAGTGATCGAAAGTATGCCCCAATTAGGTGGACAACTTTCTGCATTATATCCAGAGAAATATATTTATGATGTAGCAGGCTTCCCTAAAATTCGCGCCCAAGAATTAGTCGATAATCTCATCACACAGTCAACAAAGTTTGATCCCACTTTTTGTGTGGATGAAAAAGTAGAAAATGTTGAAAAAAATGAAGATGGCTCGTTTCATGTAACTACCAATAAAACCACCCACCATGGACGTGCAGTCATTATTACCGCGGGCGTTGGCGCTTTCGAGCCCCGCAAGCTTCAACTAGAGGGAGCGGAAAAATACGAACAGACCAACCTCCATTATTTTGTCAAAGACTTAAGTCGCTTTACTGGTCAAGACGTATTAATCGCAGGTGGAGGCGACTCTGCAGTCGATTGGGCCCTTATGCTTGAGCCAATTGCAAAAAGTGTAACTGTGGTTCATCGACGTGATAAATTTAGAGCTCATGAGCACAGTGTAGAGCAAATGCATGCTTCCAAGGTTCGAGTGATTACGCCGCGCGATATCACTTCGTTGTATGGTAACGAACGGATTGAGCGCGTCACTATATCCGATAAAAAATCAGGTCAACACGAACAACTTTCTGTTGATGCTGTAATAGTTAGCTACGGTTTTGTTTCTACATTGGGTCCGATTAAGGAGTGGGGATTAGAGATTGAGAAGGGAAATGTTATTGTGAACTCCCGCATGGAAACAAATATCCCTGGCATTTATGCCGCCGGCGATATAAATACGTATCCTGGCAAAGTAAAGCTGATTGCTGTTGGCTTTGGCGAAGCTCCAACAGCTGTAAATAATGCCATGCAATATATTAATCCAGACGCTCGCCTACAACCTGGGCATAGTTCCAACATGAAATTTTAGAGTATGAAGAAGGGCGTATGAGACAAGCTAAGGCTATTCTACGGATAAAAGCGAGGTGAGTGTCAGCTATCGCAGCTTTTATAGAGATAGGCTGACCGGATCGTGTACAGACGGCGTATTCTAGGAACCATTTATTACATCGGACTGATCGTTATTTCCCTCTTCATCCCTCTTGCTATCATTGGGAGTGTACTTACTCGTGGTGATGAAGTTACCTCAGGCTGGGTCGGGGGGATATTAGCTTTCATCGTGTTAATGGCATATCTGATCATTCCCAATATACTAGGGAGGCGCGACGAATAAAATGGAGTGGCTATGCCCCGTCTGCAATGGATATGAGTCCCTCGATGCTTTCTGCCCTCAATGTGCCAGCCCGTTAGAAGATCATGGTCGCTATATGGATCTCTTTGGCGACTACAGTCCATACGAACCGATAGATGGTGGGAAATTGAGCGACAATCTACTCGATCTCCACACTCACCAGTGTCCACATACTACCTTTTGCCGTCAATGTTATTACTCCGACATTGCGATGGTAAACGAACAGTAAAAGCGTCCCTTTACAAAGGGACGCTTTTCTTACCCCTACGCCTCTTACTGTGTACGACGAACCCAGAATCCACCTACAAATGTTTTGGGCTCCATCGAAACAATAAAGGCATGAGGATCTATGCCATGAACATGCTCAACCAACTCTTTCTGTCTATTTCGCTTCGTCAACACCGATAGCACCAACCGCTGTCCAGTGAGACCTTCTCCATACCACGAAGTAACACCAAAGCCAGCGTCACGCAACTGGTTAGGCATATCAGAAGTTTCCTGACGCGTAATTACTTGCACGGTTACATATCCCATCGCCAACTTCTCTTCTACCAAAGAGCCTGTATATACACCAATCGCAAAACCAAGACAGTATACGATAACATTAAGTATGCTGTCCATGTGGTCTAACACAACGGATAGCCCTGATATATAGACGAACACCTCTGCAAAACTCACGGCAGATGCAACTGTACGATACCCTTTCATCATCAGAATAAGGCGCACTGTGGAGATCGTCACATAGGCGATATTAATAACAAATATAAATAAAAGGATCATCAAAAAGTTCATTGGGACAACCCATCCTTCAATTAAAGAAAAGTTTACGTTCGCCCTATTCTATCGGATAGAAGGGGTATGATGCAATCACTTCAGGCAAAATAAAACACACCCCAGGAGCTCCCGGGATGTGAGCGTTTACAAGGTGGTGGTCTTAAGATTGCACGGCTGGTTCCTTCAGTTCCAACACTTCGTCTGGATCTGCAAGCACACGTCCGTAATACTTCTTCGTACGGAAGTTATGAATTTCCTCACATGCTTTCGCCATCTTATCCATCACTTCTTCTTGTGTTAATTCCACAGGCGTCCAGTAGTAAATAATCATATCAAATTGGTTGCCATCATCATCTTCCCGTTGGTACTTAATGCGGTCTGCTTTAACAAAACCATTTCGCTCATAAAATTGAATTCGCTTTTTGGTATCCTCATCTTGTTTATCAATGGGTTCCACCTCTAACAAGATGGTCTTCCCTTTATTTTTAAGTTTTTCAATAACCTTAGAGCCTACCCCTTTACCACGCGCACGTTCATCCACGAGTATATAATCTACAAATAGAAAAGAGGAAAATTCCGCATACATGAGTACATAATCCTCTGTTTCATCCTTAAAGTAGAAATCTTTTTCCTTAATCAAATCACTAAGCTGATCACGGTCCTTCATCTCTTGTTCAGGAAAGTAATCGTTCAAACGATCGTAATAATTCACTTGTTCTCCTCCTTTAGATCTTCCACACATTATATACCCTCCCTCTGGAAAAACAAAACGCGCTTGATTAAAAAAGATAAAAAAATTGATCACATCCTTTCTCATCTCTAAAAGAAACGAATGTGATCATACCCAACCCATCACAGTCATTTATCATGCTTAGGCTTTTCTTCTGGCTTTAAGTCGTCGCCTTCGTCAACCCCCGTGTAAGCACTCACAATCCCGCCTGCCATACCCTCATTCATCATGCGATCTACATCTAAAAAATAACGATCCCGTCCTTCGTGCTCGTGATCACAACACTCCTCTTTCTGATCTTGCTTTGTGCGATACGCTTCATCTGTTTCTATACTCGTGTAAGAGGTAACCTCACCACCTGCCAACCCCTCACCAACCATTCTTTCTTCTTGACGCTCTTTATCTTCGGGTTTGTGTTTATTGGATCCCATCTTAATTCCACCTCTTCGACAGTTGTTCTTATATGCTTACATTAGTCGTTCCCCCTCCGCGTTCTCCGTAAACAATCAAATCATTCCAATCCCTCACCTCTCTTTTAAATCACATCACAAAACCACACCTAATTTTTTCTTCTTTATGTAACTGCCGCTACAAAATCTATTTAATTTCATATCATAGTAATAGAATGAAAGGAGATTAATTTATGGCATTACTTTATACAACGGGACCCATAGTCGCTAATGACCTTTCTGAAGTTCCAGTAGAAGGTCCAGCTATACTTTTTAAAGTGATGAATAGTAGTCCAAAAGATAGCAATATTGCTAGAGTACGTGTCCGCTTGCTACGGTTACAATCAAATCAAAGTAAAACACTGCTATTCCGCGACGATGTAACCATCGCTGCCGGTCGAACTGCTGTTTGTGAAACCACTGCCCCCCCAGAATTGTTCCCCCTGGCTATCTCCGACAATCCCATATTTGAAGCCGAAGTTCGGATTGATATTGACGGTATGGAAGACTTCTTAGCTGTTAACTTCGCACAACTATCCATCACGGGGACTAAGGGAGTATTTGATCGTATTTTGCAGTCGGAATTAATATTAAAACGTCCTCTAAATTTAATGAGATAGCCAAAATCCAAACAATAAAGAAGAAGAGGGCATCTACCCTCTTCTTCTTTATTACTATGATTAACAATCGCCTGGTTTTCCTGCCTGCGTAGCTGTCCGAAAAGAAGATCCACAACCACAAGTTGCTGTCGCATTTGGATTGTGGATCGTGAAACCGCCACCCATCATCGACTCTTTATAATCGATCTGCAATCCTCGAATCAAATCGAGACTAGCTTTATCTATCAGAATCGGAATCCCTTCTTGTACGAAGGACTCATCTTTATCCGTCTTTTCTTCATCAAATCCCATTCCATAAGAGAATCCGCTACACCCACCGGCAGTAACACCAATGCGCAAATAAGTCGGCCCCTCTTCATCTTTCATCATATCCTTAATTTTATAAATCGCTTGCTCGCTTAAGGTAATCATGTACCGATTCCCTCCAAACTCATATCAACATTATCATCTAACTTTAGTATACAGGGAAGTTTGCAGCGAAACAACCAGGCACACCCCTACCTTCTTTAATAAGGAAGCACATGAGCTTCACGAATGCGCGAATCAAACCGCCTAATCAAATATCCCTTTTCACGCTCCAAACGAATTAGCTGGTTATGAAGCTCATCCAAACGGCAGCTTAATTGATACACGGTAGGGTGATGAAAGCCCAGTTTGTCCCCTGCTTCTACCATTTGACGCCTGATTTCTTCAATTAACATCTCCAATGCCTGCCGTTCAATCACCCAAACTCCCCCTTAATCATCATACGATAGGCAATATTGGTTCATAAATAGGGTTTTAAAGCTGATCATCAGCTAATTTTTCTATACCCGCTTCATCCATTGATGAACCAGACTTTACAAATTGTATTATAAACAGTATATTATATAATATTGAATAATAAGTAAAGCTATCCATGAAAAAATATTTGTGAATTTTATTTCTTAGTATATCGGATATATGAAATCATTATTATGCTTGGAAGGATGTATACCATATGCCTGATCCTCGTATTAATCAACTTGCTCGCGTCATTGTCAATGCATTGAAAATACAAGAACATGAACAAATCCTCATTCCATCGTCCTCCTTATCGGAACCGCTCACCATGGCTCTATACACTCTGGTCCTAAAGCGCGGGGCGCATCCCCTTCTATTTACCGAATCAGACGAACGACAACGTATCTTTTTCACTGAGGCAATGGATCATCATCTCGATTCCATTCCTTCCATTCTACGCTATGCATATGAACATGCTGATGCATCCATTCAATTGTATGCTCCGCAAAACACTCGTGAGCTAGCTACTATCGACCCTAGACGCATCCAACGATATAAAAAAGCGATCAAACCTTTTACTGAACGACTCTTACGCGGAGAAGCGAGGTGGGTGGTCTCAGCATTCCCGACACCTGCACTGGCACAAGAAGCAGATATGAGTCTTTCAGATTATGAAGATTTTCTCTATTCAGCTGTTGATATTGATATTGAGGCCATGCACACCTCTATGGAAACAGCTGTTGTCCACTTTGACCAGGCGCGTGAGGTGCGCATTAAGGCAAGTGGCACAGATATTACACTCAATATTGAAGGACGCAAGGGCGTATTAGATACGAGTGAAATACACAATATCCCTTGCGGAGAATTCTTCTACGCCCCATTGGAACATAAGACAGAAGGAACCATTACATACGATTGGCCTGCAGTCTTCTCTGGTCGAGAAGTAGCCGGCATACAACTCACCTTCAATCAAGGGAAAGTCGTCAATGCCACTGCAGATAAAGGCGAAGATTTCTTGTTAGAAGCTCTTAATACAGACGATGGAGCCCGTTATCTCGGAGAATTAGGCATTGGTTGTAACCATGGGATCACCCGGCAAAGTAAAAGTATTCTTTTTGATGAAAAGATCGGAGGAACTGTCCATCTAGCCCTCGGCGCAGCTTATGATAGCTGTGGTGGAACAAATAAGTCTACCATCCATTGGGACATGGTAAAGGATTTACGACCCGGTGGAGAAATCTATTTAGATGGGAGATTAGTACAAAAAAATGGGGAGTGGGTATTTTAATAAAAGAAAGAGAACAGAACAGCCCGTGATCGCTACTCCCACGGGCTGTGTTTCTATGGCAAGCGGTCAAGATCAAAATCCACATCATATGGATCTACACTCTCTGCCCGCGCTTTCTTTATTTTTTCTCGCAATGCTACTGCATTATCTGCTTCTATCGATTCACCATCGACGAAGACAAAACAGCGCTCTGCACATACTCCACAATTACCTAGACAGCCGTACTCGACGACATCCAAGGTGGGATCTTGCTCCAACTCATCCTTCAACATCTTCATTTCATCCGACAAATTATTAACGCAAAACTCCACAAGAGGACGCACAATCCTTCACTCCATCTACTCCTTATAACGTCCATTATAACCATGGCTAATAAATGATTTGCAAGCCCTATTATTTTACTTTTACTCCTAATGATTCTAATTTCTGATATAGAAGTGGCAAACGTGGATTGCCTTCACTTACTACCATATCAGCGAGCACGATCACAGGGTACCATAATTCTTCCTCTATAATCTGTGTAGCTAGCTTACTCTGTACCTCATCTTGAGGTTCTTCAAAATCTACATAATGCACTTGAACTTGTTTGCCATACCTACGTTCCAATACAGCTGCCAACCAGACAGCTGTCTCCTTAGATGAAGGCAGGTTAACACAGCTTGCACACAATTCTTCTGTCCCGTACACCCATAAATCGACTTGCTCCCCATCTTTCATCGAACTCGCCTCCTCTCCTTGTATCCAAGCTCCAACATTACTTCGCATCTAATGCTTGTTGTAAATCTGCCTGCAAGTCATCAATATCTTCAATTCCTACTGAGATTCGCACAAGACCATCTGTGATTCCTAACTCCAAGCGCCGATGTGGAGGAATAGAAGCATGAGTCATTCGACTCGGGATCGAGATTAAACTTTCTACTGCCCCTAAACTTTCAGCCAGTGTAAAGTACTGAACTTTCTTCAAGATGCGATCTGCTCGCTCTGCACTACCCACATCAAAAGAGATCATACCTCCATATCCACGTGCCTGTGTACTGGCAAGTTCATGTCCAGCATGAGACTTAAGTCCTGGATAAAAGACTCTCTCAACATCTGTTCTTGTCTCTAACCACTCCGCTAATCGGCGTGCCGATTGCTCATGCTGCTTCATTCGTAAACCTAGTGTTTTAATGCCCCTCATTAACAACCATGAATCTTGTGGTCCTAGTACACCACCGATCGAGTTCTGGACAAAGAACAGTTTCTCTCCCCATTCCTCATCTTTAACCGCAACCAAACCTGCCACCACATCACTATGACCACCTAAATACTTGGTAGCACTGTGAACAACCATATCGGCCCCCAAATCTAATGGGTTTTGCCAGTATGGCGTCATAAATGTATTATCTACAATCAGGAGCAAATCACTTTCTTTGCTCATGTCTGCAATCGCACTAATATCAGATACCTTCAAGAGAGGGTTAGTTGGTGTCTCTAGAAAAATAGCCCGCGTATTCTCTTGAATCGCTTTCTTAACTTCGTTCACATCACTCGTATCTACCAAGCTCATCTCAATACCGAAGCGCGAAAATACATGATGTAGGACGCGATACGTTCCACCATATACATCATCTCCGATAATGATATGATCCCCCTTATTAAATAAAGAGACAATAGTGGAGATAGCTGCCATTCCGGAAGCAAAAGCAAAGCCACGCACACCGTTTTCCAAATCTGCAATCAGTGCTTCCAGAGCTGCTCGTGTCGGATTCCCCGAACGAGAGTACTCATAGCCTGCAACTAATTCTCCCACCCCATCCTGCTTATACGTAGAAACCTGATAGATCGGAACACTAACCGCTCCAGTATACTTGTCACCAACTATTCCACCATGTATCATTTTCGTATCTAGTTTCATCTATTTTCTACCCCTTTCTGCGTATACCCCTTGACTCAAATATCGTTCACTACTATCTGGGAAGACAACGAGAATATTCGTACCCGCCTTTGCTAATTTTGCCTCCCGCAAGGCGGCTACAAAAGCAGCACCTGAAGAACTGGCTACCAACAACCCTTCCTGCTCAGATAATACTCTCACGTAATGGAATGCCTCTTCGTCCGAGACAATATGAATAGCATCAAAATAGGAACGATCCATATATGCAGGTAAAAACTCCATGCCAATCCCTTCAGTATCATGAGGGGCCCCCGGATTATCACTCAAATGTCCACCTTCCGGTTCCACGATAACTGCTTTCACAGATGGATTCTGCTCTTTTAAGTACTTGGCGGCACCCATAAAAGTTCCACCTGAACCAGCTCCGGCCACAAAAATATCTATTTTACCATCCATTTGATCCCATATTTCAGGCCCTGTCGTCCGATAATGGACCTCTGGATTTGCTGGATTTTGAAACTGCAAGGGCAAGTAAGAATTTTCTTCCATCATCGTTAACTGTTTAGCCCGTTCTATCGCACCTTTCATTCCATCCTTGGTTGGGGTGTTGATCACTTCTGCACCGAGTGCACGCATTAATGCCTGTTTCTCATGTGAAAACTTCTCTGGGACTATACACTTCACTTTATAGCCTGTACGAACTGCCGCCAATGCCAAACCAATCCCCGTATTCCCGGCCGTTGGTTCAATAATTGTTCCTCCCGGCTTTAATTCCCCCGAACGTTCCCCTGCTTCGATCAAAGCCATACCAAGGCGGTCTTTTACACTACCTCCAGGATTGAAGTACTCAAGCTTAGCATAGAGGGTTACATCATCTGGTACTTCATGATGATTAATACGTACAATCGGGGTCTGACCAATCAATTCTTTTATATCATCATATACATGCTTCATCACATATTCGTTGGTCTACTCACTTAAGACCAACTCCCCCCTTCAATATTATATCCTCGTTCCTCATCATTAGCAGTTAATCAAGTAAAACCTCATCGGATTTATCGGAAATAAACCCATCCTACTTTTATCTTATCACTTTCCATCACATCATGGAAATTAGTTTTTGCCCTCTTCCTCTCCTTTCTATCTCCATATGCTCATGGATTTTTTTCAACTGAGCGATTATAATGGTGAGGAAAGGAGTGTACGCGATATGGAAGAACAAGTGCAAGTTGTTTTGGATAAATTGCGCCCCTTCATCCAACAAGATGGCGGCGACGTGGAACTCGTAGAGATCGAAGATGGCATTGTTCGTGTACGTTTACTAGGTGCATGTGGCAGCTGTCCTAGCTCCACCATCACTTTAAAAGCAGGTATCGAACGTGCATTGGTTGAGGAAGTTCCCGGTGTAAAAGAGGTTGAGCAAGTTCTCTAAACTCTCTTTACTACGTATATACGCTAAAAACCCCGCTTTGGAGTGATCCAAAGCGGGGTTTTTATTTTAAGTTGCATCAGCGGAATGAACAGGTCTTCCTTCTTTTTTCATTGACTCTTCTTGATATAGATGGCAAGCAACCCAATGTTTCGGACGAGCTTCTAGCCATTCCGGAACTTCTTTTGCACAAATATCCATCGCTTGTGGGCAGCGAGTACGGAACCGGCATCCACTCGGTGGATCAATTGGACTTGGTACATCTCCTTCAAGAATGATACGCTCACGCTCATGCTTCGTATTTGGATCTGGAATTGGCACCGCAGAGAGTAACGCCTGTGTATATGGATGAAGTGTATGCTCATATAGCTCATCACTATCTGACAACTCTACCATGCTACCCAAATACATGACACCAATGCGATCACTAATATATTTTACCATCGATAAGTCATGGGCGATGAAAAGGTAGGTAAGACCTTCTTTGCGTTGTAAATCTTTCATCAAGTTAACCACTTGAGCCTGGATTGATACATCCAACGCTGAAATAGGCTCATCTGCAATAATAAACTTTGGATTAAGCGCCAAAGCACGAGCAATCCCAATCCGTTGCCGTTGGCCACCACTAAACTCATGTGGGAAACGAGAAGCATGATCTTCTTTCAGTCCCACAATCCTTAATAGTTCATGCACACGTTTGCGACGCTCTTCACCACTCAACAATCCATGAATATCAATTCCTTCTGCAATGATATCCATAACCGTCATCCGCGGATTTAATGATGCATAAGGGTCCTGAAAAATCATTTGCATCTCTTGATTAAACTTTTTTAGCTTTTTCCCTTTTAGTTTATAAATATCTTCTCCATCAAAAATAGCTTCCCCATCAGTCGCATTATACAGACGAATTAATGTACGACCAACTGTAGATTTACCGCACCCCGATTCGCCCACAAGGCCAAATGTTTCTCCTTGATATATATCAAATGTTACACCATCAACAGCCTTTACTTTTTTTCCTTGACCCATATTAAAGTGCTTCGTTAAGTTTTTCACTTCGAGAATTTTCTCTGCTGTTTTTGCCATGATGTCACCCTCCGATCACATAGTATCCACTAATTCGTAGCTTAATAAAAATGATAAATTAAAAATAATATCTTCTATCACTTTATACATCATTAAAAATAAGCATCCATCCATAAGTTAGGCTAATCTCAGTCTGATATCTCATACTTCACAGAGTCACCGATACACGTATTCTTTGATTATACTTAGAAATCACTCATACTTCAATGAGATTTAATCCCTGTACCAATAATTGAGCACCTAAAATGCCTATCCATCTGGACTGATTCACCCTAAGGCAGTCTGATTCCATTCGCAAGGAAGAATCGCTCGCGGGTACCGCCACGAGCGATTCTTCTTCCCCAAACCAGCTTTACTCATCTTCGCTTCGATCAATATACGCCCACTTCAGAGAAAAATCTGAGCCAAATGCATATCTGGCGATATCTTTTACGTAAGATTTCTCTACATACGCTTCCTTACCGTAATCCAGTGTTGCGATTGCGGCTTCTTCTAACAAGATTCTTTCCGCTTCACGCAAATCATTTGCCCTCTTTTCATAATCAGTGGTACTCTTCGACTCTTCCACCAGGTTATGATACCTTTCATTCATCCACTTTCCATAATTCAATTCATTGTCCATTTGAAATAATTCTAAGAAGGTCATCGGGTCGTTATAATCTCCGATCCAACCCATAAGCGATACATCAAACGCCCCTTCTCCTTCCAATTTATAGCGCACTTTAGACGGCACCGCTTTCACGTTTACGGTGATACCTAGATACTTTTCCCATTGTTCCCTCAAAAAAACAGCTTTCTTACGGGTAGTATCATCATCAGAAACAAGAAGCGTAAACGTTGGTTTTTCCGAAGTATTCAGCTCACGTAACCCTTCCTTTAAAGATGATTTCGCTTCAACAGGCTCAAAGATTTGAATGGGATAATCACGAAAAGGTTGTCCACTAATAAAAATCGTAGGCGGGATAAGTCCGCCTGCAGGTTCAGATCCATCCTTTAGGACTTTTTCTGACCATGCTTCTCGATCAATAGCTGCACTTAACGCTTTCCTTACATTTTGATTTTGGAGATATTTATTTTTCGTATTAAAGTTTAGATATGAGGTCGTCGCCTTCGTGACGGTGATATATTCTTTCGTCTGATTAAACGCACTAGTGAAAGATTGGCTCAATTGTGCTACATCTGCTTTATCAGACATATACTGCTTGACTCCATCAGATGTCTTTTTTAGTACGTTTACTCTCGCTTCTTCTATTGATACTACATTACGATCCCAATACGTATCATTTTTCTTCATCCTATAAAACTCATTTTTATTCCATTCCGACAGAACAAACGGACCGTTATACGCTACCGACTCTGCCGATTGCCCATATTCTTCACCATACTTTTCTACAAATTCTTTTCTCTGTGGATAAAAAGAAGGGAAGGCCATGAGATCTAAAAAGTATGGAATGGGTTCATTTAACTGTACTTGTAACGTTTTATCATCGATCGATACAATTCCCACATCTTCTTTATTCGCTTCCTCAGTCCGATACTCTTTCGCATTTAAAATCGAATCAAAGATATAGGAATACTCGCCACCTGTTTTCGGGTCTAGCGTCCGTTCCCAAGAATATTCAAAATCTTGTGCTGTTATTTCCTCACCATCATGCCATTTAGCATCTCGCAAATGAAAGGTGTATTTCTTCTTATCCTCGCTAATTTCAACACTCTCCGCAATCGCTTTTACAGGCTTCCCATCCTGATTAATTCTCATTAGCCCTTCCATCGTATTATCGAGCGCGTTAAAAGTAGAAGTGTCAATTGCCTTTGATACATCCAACGTCACAATATCTTGTGTAGTCGTTAAAGTAAGTTTCTGCTCTCCCTCTACTTTTTTAGCACTATCGCTCTCCACATCGAGTCCACTACATCCGGACAGTACGACTGCACTCGATATCACTGCAACCAATGTCGACCTGACCCACTTCTGCATCATATATCCCCCTTAGCCTTCAAGTATACACTTCCTAAACTGCACAATCCCCATACTATATAATCTGATTCTATCTATAGTATAAATAAAGATTGCAATTTAGAAAAGTCTACACGCACATTATTCAGGATGAAAGCGATTTCATCCTGAATAACGGATGAATCGAAGGCCTACATTGTCATGGCCTCCGATTATCAATGTTATTTTGAACCAATTTCTTCTAGTATTTTTTCGCGATCTACTGGTGGAGCATCTGGATGCTCTAACCAACAAAATGTTTTGTGCGTATCGGAAATCACAGATTCCTCCGGCCATTCCTCTTTACAAATCTTCATAGCATGAGGACAACGATCAGCAAACGGACATCCCTGTGGTGGTTGCAAAAGGTCAGGTGGCGATCCTGGAATCGGCTTCAGATCATTATCTTTTTGCCAATCTAAAGAAGGCATCGAACCCATCAAGCCCCATGTATAAGGATGGCGTGGATTATTAAAGATTTCTTCCACGGTGCCCGTTTCTACCACTTTTCCTCCATACATCACAGCTACACGTTGCGCCGTTTCAGCAACAACACCCAAATCATGGGTGATAAGAATAATAGCAGTATTGGTTTTTTCTTGTAAATCTTTCATTAAATCAAGGATTTGAGCCTGAATCGTAACGTCTAGAGCGGTTGTCGGCTCATCCGCTATTAACACCTTAGGATTACATGCAAGTGCAATCGCAATCATCGCACGTTGTCGCATTCCTCCACTAAATTGATGAGGGTACGATTTAATGCGGCTTTCCGGATGAGGAATCCCTACCAAACGTAACATTTCCTCTGCGCGCTTCCACGCTTCCCCTTTAGATATATCTTGGTGCCAGAGCAGACCTTCAACAATTTGTTGTCCTATGGTCATAGTCGGGTTAAGTGAGGTCATCGGGTCTTGAAAGATCATCGCAATTTCTGACCCGCGCATTTTATACATTTCTTTTTCAGGTAGCTCGGTTAGCCCTTTGCCCTCAAATTGAATACTGCCCTCTTTAATCTCACCTGGAGGCATAGGGATCAGACGCATTATCGACTGCGCAGTCACGCTCTTCCCACTCCCTGATTCCCCTACAATCGCGAGAGCTTCGCCTTTATTTAATGTAAGATTTACTCCACGCACAGCATAAACTTCCCCTGCAAATGTGTGGAAAGAGACATGTAAGTCTTTTACTTCCAATAAATGATCCACTGTTTCCAACCTCCTTTACTTCCGCATTTTTGGATCAAGTGCATCGCGCAACCCATCGCCTAATGCATTAAATGCTAATAGCACTAAACTCAAGAAAAAGGCGGGGAAGAACAAACGCCACCATGAATCAATATAAGGAGAAATAACAATCAAACTATCATTAATCATCGTACCCCAACTAGCAAAGGGTGCTTGAATACCTAAGCCTAAGAAACTCAAAAATGCTTCTGCAAAGATGGCATTAGGAACCGTAAACGTAACCAAAACTAAGATAGGTCCCATCGAATTTGGAATCAAGTGTTTAGATAACAATCTCCAGGTACTTGCTCCCATTGTGGTCGCACACAATACATATTCTTGTTCTTTTAACTGGAGTACTTGTCCACGTACCAAACGCGCCATATTTAACCACCCGGTAATGGATAGAGCAATAATAATCGTTACTAGGCCTGGTTCCATAATCACCAGGAGTAAAATAACAACCAACAGATAAGGCAGTCCCCACAGAACGTCCACAATCCTCATCATAAACTCGTCTGTTCGCCCACCTCGAAAACCTGAAATACCACCATAAATAACACCCACAATAAGGTCAATCAAAGCAGCAGCAATCCCTACCGTTAGAGAAACCCCTGCACCATACCAAGTACGTGTAAACACGTCTCTTCCAAGGTCATCCGTACCAAACCAATGCTCACCTGATAAAGGCGCATCCCGATTTAAAAGGTCCTGTTCTTCATAAGAGATATCACTAAATACGGGTACAGCAATCGCCATCAATATCAGTGCCATAATAATAATAAGACCAGTAAGGGCTAACTTGTTCTGTTTTAGCCTTCTCCATGAATCTTTCCAATAACCTACACTAGGTCGCTTAATATCTTCTGCATTATTGTCATTTTGAGTTAGCCGCTCAAACTTTTCTGCTGGAATTGCCATCTTATTTTGCCTCCTTTCCACCTAACTTAATGCGAGGATCAATCCAGGAATAAGCAATATCAACCAAGAAGTTTACCATGATTAATAGTGCAGAGTAGAAGATAGTCATACCCATAATTACAGGATAATCCCGGTTACTGATGCTCTCAACGAAATGCTTCCCTATTCCTGGGATAGCAAAAATCTTTTCAATAACAAAACTTCCCGTTAATATTCCAATAGCTAATGGACCGATAATGGTTACAACAGGCAAAATAGCATTACGTACCGTATGCCGGCTTACAACAAAATAAGGTGATAGTCCCTTTGCTCTGGCTGTCCGAATATAATCTTGTCCCAGCACTTCTAACATATTGGAACGCATTAGGCGTGTCACCAAAGCGAGTGGTAATGAAGAGAGCGCTATTGCAGGTAGTATCGTGTACTCAAACCCGTTCCACCCTGCCAAAGGGAGCAACTCCCATTCTACGCCAAAGTACTTTTGGAATAAAGGTGCGATAACAAAGCTGGGCACAGATAATCCAATTACTGCTAGAAACATTGCTAGGTAGTCTAATGGCTTATTTTGCTGTAAGGATGCAATAATTCCTAGAAAGAGACCAATAATAACCGCAATGATCATCGCTTCAATCCCTAAAACAGCGGACACTGGGAACCCTTCAGCGATAAGATCGTTCACTCCACGGCTTGCTTGTTTAATAGAAGGTCCTAGATCAAACTGAGCCAGATCTTTGAGATAGAGCACATATTGCGTAGGTAGTGGCTCGTTCAAGTTATATTCGGCTCTTAGGTTATTAAGAATTTCCTCCGAGTATTTTTTCTCGCTCGTAAATGGATCACCTGGAATCAAGTTCATTAATACAAACGTCAAGGTTGCAATTACCCATAATGTAATTGCCATCATGATAAATCGCTTCCCTATATAACGAATCATCATTCGCCACCTCCTTGAAATTAAACTGAAGGACACAGGAAAGTCACCCTTATGAGGGTGACTCCCCGCAACCCTTCTCTAAAAATTATGCTCTAGTGCTTGGTGATGTATGCTTCGCTAAAGTCTACTTGTCCATCTACAGTATACACTACATCTTTAACATAGTCTTTCGACATGTGGCTCTCAGTGTAGAAGTATACTGGTGCTACAGGCATTTCATCCATTAGCACTTGCTCAGCCTTACGCATAGCTTCCATACGAACTTCTTGATCGATCGTTGATTTCGCTTCTTTGATCAACTTATCGTATTCCTTGTTGCTAAAGCTTGGGTCGTTTTGCCCAGAATCAGTTTCATACATGTCCATAAAGGTCATTGGATCAATATAATCAGGCAGCCAACCAAAGCGTGCCATTTGGAAATCGCCATTCCCTTTTTCTTCAAGGAAGACTTTCCACTCCGAATTTTTCAGTTTCACATCAACACCCAAGTTCTTTTTCAACATTTGTTGAACAGCTTCAGCGATTTTTTTGTGACCATCGCTGGTGTTGTAAGACAAAGTAACGTCTGGAAGCTCTTTATATCCTTCTTCTTTCATTCCTTCTTCTAACAACTTTTTCGCATCTTCAGCTTGAGCAGTTTCGCTGATGAACGGTTTGTAGTCGCCACTTTCAAGCCATGGCTTTTCCGCATGAACATCTGGCATTTCCCAAGGAATCCAGCCTGTAGCGGGCTTCTCGCCACTAAGACTTACATTTTCAACGATGGACTTACGGTCAATCGCCATCGAGAAAGCTTTACGAATCTTGCTGTTGGTAAATGGCTCTTTTTCTACGTTGAATTCATATGCATAGGTTCCAATAATTGGACTTGCAACTGCTTTTTCTTCTTTAATTAACTTATCAGCTAGATCTGCTGGAATGATGGTTTTATCGCCTTCATCAAACTCACCTGTATCAAACTGCTGTAAACCAGTTTGTTCGTCTGGAACTACTGGCATATTAATTTGATCTAATTTAACACGGTCTTTACCGTAATAGTTATCATTCTTTTTAAGTACAACTTTTTTATCATGCTCCCACGTATCTAGTACGAAAGGACCATTAGATACATAGCTATCTGCTTCCGTTCCCCATTTTGCGTTTTCTTCAACTACTTTTTTATTTACAGGCATCAATGTATAAAAAGCAGTTAAACTAACAAAGTACGGTGCTGGTTTTTCCAGCTCAACTTCCAAGGTTTTATCGTCTACAGCTTTTACACCTACATCTTCAGCTTTACCTTTTCCTTCATTGTAGGCTTTACCATTTTTCAAGTAATGAAGTTGGTAAGCATATGGTGCTGCTGTTTTAGGATCGAGCACGCGCTTCCAAGCATATTCAAAGTCCCCTGCAGTAACTGCATCTCCATTGGACCATTTTGTATCACGCAAGTGGAACGTAATTTTCTTTCCATCTTCACTAATTTCCCACTTTTCAGCAACCCCTGGTTCGGGAATACCATTCTCATCTACTCTAGCTAAACCTTCCATTACGGATCTTACAATCGTACCGGAAGAAGAATCTTCTGCTTTAGCTGGATCCAATGCCGGTGGTTCACTTTTTAAACGAGCGGTAGTTAAGACCTGCTCTTCAGCCATCTCTTCGCTACCAGATTTTTTCTTACTTTCTTCTCCACCACCGGTACATGCCGCAGTAAAAATCATACTGGACGCAATACCAATGGCTAAAGATCTCTTCAACCATTTCGACTTGCTCATTCCATTACCCCCTGAGAAATTATGATGTTTATATAGCAATAGCATAGAGCTAGAGCTCACTTCATTAGGTAATTAATCTGTCTCTTCTGCTTCATGAATTATCGGAATACGAGCAGAAAATAAAAGACCGCCACAACACTTGCTTACTACTATATTAATTGTATTATACCCTATATTCAACTTCAATGCGAATTACCCTTTTTCACAAAGTGATATGTGGTATATTCTAAATTGAGTTGTTTCTAGTCACAGCTGATATAATAGCATTAAATAAGTGTTATAAGTGATTAAAAAATCGTAAGTAATCTGACCAGTCTGTTTACATTCTACATTAGAAAGGAGTGCTTGAATAGTTGAAAAAAAAGGGAGCATTTCCGTTCGTACTATGCACATTACTTATTTCCCAATATGTTTTACTCATTCTAATAACTGATAATATGACACAGCTTCTAAATGTTCTTTTTCTAACAGGGTTATGTTGCCTTATGATTGCTGGGATCTATTATGTCATTGTTGGTGGGTTCTTTAGTGTCATGGGGAAAGGGTTTAAACTCGTTCGCGATCTTTTCCCACGACAGAGCAGTCGCTTAGAAGGTTTTCAAGAAGCACCTGATCACCTCCAGAATGAAAGTTCGTCTCATAAACACCGACTCCTTTCACAGTTAATTATTAGTATCACTATCATTGGAACGATTGATATCCTCCTCTCCTTCTTGCTGATAAAGTAACTACAAAAATAAAGCCTATATTTCTCTTTGTGCCCTGTGTCACAAAGAGAAATATAGGCTTATCCCCTCTTTAGGATTTCGTCCTCTCTTTCTTTCTACGAGAGCCACTCCAGCCTTGGAATCTTCACACCAAAAGCCTCTTCCACCTGAGTCGGATAGGTACGCAACCACTGCTCCTTGATCTCCTCTTTATTTAACTCTCTGCGAAAGCGAATCTCTGCCTGCTCCAGTGGGACAGTTTGACCTCCATAAATCTGATTGAGAATTCGAATCGACCGATCCGGCAGAATGGACCGGGCATAGATCAGTGCATACTCCGCTTCAGTTAAGGAGGATACATCTTGGTATGCCGCTAAAATGACAGGGATCGTTTCCGCATTCCGCGTCTTGCCATAAGCATATTGCAAAAAAGACGCCAATTCACGACTTCTTACATCCACCTCTAACCGATCCCAATCTACTAGCTGTAAGTACCCTTGTTCATCAACAAGGAAGTTGCGCGCATATACACTTCCATGACAGAGCTGACTATAGCGAAGCGTATCACGACAAACCTCATCCCCACCGATTCGCTCTAAATAAGAAAGAGCAGCATCAATCATTCCTTCTATATATGGAGAGTGGCGGAGCCATAATTGATCCATGTCATGTGTTTTGGTTGCCCATGAAGCAGCAGTATGATATAGGTGCATCTGCTTTTTCATTTTATCCCAATCCTTACTCCATGCAATCGCCTTTGGGATGTTCACCTGTTCGCTGCTTTCCATGATCGAACGCGAAGCACGATGAATTTCTGCCAATAAACGGGCTGCCAATCCCCAATCCCGCTTTGAACGAATGAGGAATGGCTCTCCTTCAATCCAATCGAGTAATACATACCGTGAGTGAAACCCATTTATTGTTAATAAATTGCGTTTCGTTCTAACTGGTCTTGGTATATAAAGTAAGTCGGTTTCATCCGTATAAGAACCCAATTCCTCTATCAACAGCCACCGATCTTCCGCACGCGGGCGCACTCGCTTCAGGGCATATCGCCCTTGATCGGTTTCTAAGCGAATTATCCCACCGATCGTCTCCGATGACTCAATCGTGAGTCCATAATGATGTTGGATCAACTCAGCCAACCGCGGCTCATCTATATCGGTTCTCTTGACCGATCTCGCCGTTGATCCCATATCGCAGTCCTCCTCTCATTTCACTCTAATGTATGCCATCAGAAGGAGGTGTATGCCGAGAAGGAGACACCGTCTCTGTCGCTTTAGATGTGGGATGGATCATATCTAGTCCCCCAGAAACAGTAATTTGATTCCCCGTAATAAAATCCGATTTTTCTTCACACAAAAAGCGAACCACACGTGCCACATCCTCTCCTGCACCAGGACGGCCTCGTGGTACTTCCGCGTCATAAATGTCTTTTACTTGCTCAATCGTCTTCTCCTTGTTTTCACCAACAATGTCTGCCGGGGCAACCATATTCACGGTTATTCCGTACGGAGCTTCTTCCACCGCCACACTTTTAACAAAGGAAACAAGGCCTGCCTTTGCTGCAGCATAAGTCGCACGATCGGGCCATGCTGGAGCTTCCTGTACACGCGCAAAGCCAAATAACACAATACGTCCAAAGTGATGCTCACGCATATAGGGAAGAGCCGTATGCGCCGCTAGCATAGCACTATGTAAATTGCTATAAACAAGTTCTTCAATCTCTGCCTGTGAGTAGTCTACAAAATGTCGTCGTTTACGTTCAAACGGACCTACAGCATGCACCAAACCATCTAAACGACCAAAATACGTACTCACTTGCTCTACAAGGCGCTTACTTTCTCCACCTTTACTCAAATCGGCTTGAAAAGGAGCCGACTCACATCCAAACTGATCACGCAAAGTATGGACTAATTGAACGGCTGCCGACCTAGATGAGTGGTAATGTACAGCCACATTCCAACCTGCTTGAGCAAGCGAGATCGCCACACTTTTTCCTAACCCTTTGCTACTCCCTGTAACTAGCACAACCCGTCGAAGCTTCACATCGTAGGATTCCTGTAAGTCTTTAAGCCTTATTCCTGCATCTAATCCTTTTTGATTATTCATTCGCCGCCTCCCCCTTCCCTAACTTGACCACGCCTTTATGCCAAATAAACGTAGTGATCATCGATCCACTTACGACTTATCTCATCAGCCAATCGTAAATACTCTAAGTGAGCTAGTGTTTCCGATAAGGCAAAGCGCAAGTTATGAATGGAGAGTCGGTCACCAAAGTGTTGAAAGCAACATTCTACCGCTGTCATGCCCCCCTTTGATTGAGACAAAATCCCCTTCATATGGTCAAGTCGTTCACGATGATGTCGTTCTAGCTCCTCTATTCGTTCGCGATAAGAATGAAACACAGTGCCGTGAGCAGGAAAAACCGTTTGCACCGGAAGTTCCTTCATCTTATTTAATGACTCCATAAATAATCGAAGTGGGTTTGGATGCCCGCCCGGCCACATACTAATATTAGGCGTAATTTTAGGTAACAAAAAATCCCCCGCCAATAACCACTCCCGTTCACGATCATAAAAACAGAGATGACCATCCGCATGGCCAGGTGTATGCATAATCTCATACTGGCGATCTCCTAAACGGATCATCTCCCCTGCGGCAATAAAACTAGGTGTGGGATGCGGCTCTACCCACGGACGAAAATGTTCAATATGCCCTGGAATCTGCTCCACCCATTGTGACGACAAGCCATTTTCTCCATACGACTTTACCAAACCCTGAGCAAAAGTGCTGCCTGCGCCGACAAAATTATGAGCTTGTTCATAATCGATGCGTGACAAATAGACTGGAGCCCCAGATTGAGCCTGCATCCACCCTGCCAAGCCATAATGATCAGGGTGATAGTGTGTAAGTACAATCTTCTCTACATCATCCCACCCCCATCCCATTTTCCGTTGCGCTTCCTCCCAAACATGAATACTATCAGCTGTATGAAGACCCGTATCCAGCACCGTATAACCATATTCGCCACGAAGCAAATACGCATTAATTATTTTTAAAGGAAAGGGTAACGGCAATCGAATCTTCGTAATTTCACTCCAACTATTCATAATGAATCTCTCCTTCAAATAAATGCGTTATGACTAGCGAGCAGTACCCACAAAAATCATGCGTGCACTCTCTTCTTTATACATCTTCCCTTCATAATCACCATACACTGCATCAATCGCTAATCCAGCTTGTCCCATCATCTGCACCATCTCATCTCTCGTGTACATCTTCACCCGTTCTTGATAGGTACGCGTCCCTTCATTATCAGTAACTGTTATTTTCTTATGTACAAATGGGCCCTCAATTTTGCGTTCCTCTACAATTAGAGTATCCTCTTCCTGCCTACGGCTCTCCGGAATTAAGTGCTTCTCAACCGAGTAGCGATTAAGAAAATCGATCACAAATTTCCCACCCGGTTTTAATACCCGCTTAATTTCGGTCAAGACTTTGCTATTTTCATGATCTTCTATAAAGTAGCCAAACGAAGTAAATAAGTTCATAACTGCATCAAAAGAGTGATCAGCAAATGGAACTTTCCTCATATCTCCCTGCACATAATGTACATTTTCATGTTGATTACACCTGCGCCCATGTCGCAACAGGGTAGTCGACAGGTCCATCCCCGTTACATGTAAACCTTTATGCGCCAGTTCAATTGAATGACGTCCCGTTCCACAGCAGAGATCCAGTACAGTCTCCCCTCCACCTAATTCCATCCATGTACAGATCGCATCAATTTCCTTAGATGCATGAACCTGATCACGATGCCGATATACAAGTAAGTAATCTTCTCCAAAACTTTTTTCATACCATGGTGACATCGAGCTTACTCCTTCCATTTCAATACCTATTTTATCATACTATTCGCTTAAAGCGCCTCTTTCTCCAATTCTTTAGCAAGATAGCTTTGTATCCACCCTCGATACGAAGAAAGTACATCCGTGCGGTTCAACCACTCCCATACTTCATCGGCCTTCATTTCATGATAGTAACGAACCAATCGTTCACGAAAATAAACCAATGCCTTTAGTTCGGCTACGCTTTCCACAGGAATGACGCGTTCATCCTCTAAAATATCAATAATATCTAAATATCCTCCTGGATCCCTCATAATAAAACCATCAATTAACGAATTCCCTACATCTATTACACTTTCAACCGCTAGATGAATAGCACGCGCTACCGCAAACTGCTCCATCAAGTCTCTATTTCCATTTTCTTTTACTTCTTCCATCACAGTAAGTGCAGTTTGTAAAATGTCACACTGAGCGTTTATACGGGTCGTATCCACTTCGTACATCATGCCTTCTTCTCCCTTCAAATAGGACTTCTTTGCCTCTTCACCGACCTTATCACTTTATCTCTTTTTGTAAGTGGATGCAATGAATCTTCTACCCTATACCCCCATTTCAGGGCTCAATTATATTCCATATTAAGTGATCTATTCAAAAAGAAGGGGGTTGTTTTCTATCCCTTCACTCTTTAAAATATTATTTATTCATTTATTGAAACAAATGAGTTAAACTTTCCATTACTATATATAGATTCTTTACAAGGAAGGGGCAACATCATGAGCACCTCAAACGAGTCACGCAATGCTTTCTTTGATAATGCCAAGTTCTTGCTTATCTTTTTGGTCGTACTAGGACACGCCATCCGACCTTTGGCAGATCAATTTGATAGCATGAACGCATTGTATTTATGGATTTATTCCTTTCATATGCCTTTGATGATCTTTATTGCGGGTTATTTTTCTAAAAACATTCACAAGAAGGGGCAATATCAAAAACTGATTGCAACCGTTCTTGTTCCATACCTCTTATTTGAATTTCTTTACGAAGTTTATCAATCTTTCATCTATGCACCTGACTCTAATAATCAACTTGATTTATTATCACCCTATTGGCTTATGTGGTTTATGTTTAGTTTATTTTTGTGGAAGACACTGCTCCCATACTTTCTAAACTTAAAATATCCTCTCATGATCTCTATTGCACTTGGGTTACTGATTGGGTTTACAGATGCAGATAAATTTTTGTCCTTCCATAAGACGATTGCCTTCTTCCCATTCTTTATCCTGGGCTATTTCACCAGCGCAGAACTAATCACCAAACTACAAAGAAAAAGCGTACGCACCATCTCTGCACTTATTCTTATTTTTAGTTTTATCACACTCTATCTAATGGAACTTCATTATCTACCTTTTCATATGGAGATCCGTAAATGGTTATACTTTTCCACTCCATATGTGGAACTTGGGAAAAGTGTTGGTGTTGGTGTGCTGTATCGTTTTATCTTGTATGGTATTTGTATCGTCATGTCGCTCAGTTTTCTCGCCGTTGCACCTACAAAGAAAACATTTTTTACCCACCTAGGAACAAGAACATTATATGTGTACTTGTTACATGGTTTCTTGATCAGAACCCTCTTCACCTTAGAGATTTACGAGCAAGTAGATTCTAGTTGGTCCATTTTATATGCGGTTCTGCTCTCTATTTTGATCACCTATATTTTATCGACCGCATGGACACTTCGTTTAACAAAGCCACTCGTACAACCTCGGTTGCACTGGCTCCTAGGGAAACCTAAACATGGCTCCATCAATATTCCCTCCACTTAAACAGTGAAACAAAGAAACGACAAGAGGCGCGCAAGTATTCCTTTGCTCCTCTTGTCGTTTCTTATTTTGTCAATTCACTTCTCTGTTTGTCATAGCCTGACATCCTTTGTCACGCATGAAGGAATTGCACTCTAAGTTAAGAATATGAGGAGGAGAGAGTTTCTTGTATCAAGGGGTTGATGCATGATGTCAAAAGAAACTTATATTACTACTGCTGAGGCTGCAAGTCAGCTTCACGTTCATGCTCGTACCATCCGTAAATGGATCGATACTTTCGCTGAATATATTCAACCAGAAACAAACGAGCGCGGTCATTATTTACTCACACAAAGCGGCCTTGAACGCTTAGAAGAAATCCAACGACGACTACAGGAAAAAAATCGTTCTATGCGTCAGGTTCGGGAACTCCTAAAGGAAGAAGGGAAAATTCGCGGTCTATCGCATCCCTCCAATCTAGCAATTCCTTCTCCTCCTCATCTACCGCCGAAGGTAGAAGCCACTATGGATCAAATCATGGAAAGCATGACAAACATGGAAAAATGGATAGAGTCTTTGACAAAACGGATGGAGCGCATTGAAGATCATGTATTCGATTTGTTTGACGCGTTGGAAGAAGTAGAGCATCGCATTCACCAATCTAATCATGAATACGCGAAAACCGAAGAGGTCTCTGCTATGTTTGAGGAGATCAGAAGAAAACAAGATCAATTAAAAATCGAATTGCGTCAAGCCACCTTCTCTCATCGCTTAGCTGCCGCTGCTGTTTCTCCGGCAGAATTAGGACCACGGAAGCAGAAAAAGGGAAGCCGTTTTCTTCTATTTTAGAATATGCTAAAATAATGAATAATGGCGAATAATGGTGGCAAAGGAGTCGCGTATGACAACAATGAATGATGGTCTCTTTTTTTTATATGATGAGCAAGAGGATACTTCAACTCGCTTTCTAAGCTTTGTTGGAAAAAGCAATCGCTTTGATCTAGCTCTTGTGCAAACAAGTCGCTTTTATGGGAAAATGATGGTGCTCGATTTACAATCAAATCGTTTTGCTCTTATTGGATCTGACGATTTGGAGGAAGAGGGAAACCTCGAGTATGCGTTTCAAATCAATCACGAAGAAGCAGATGAATTGCGTTCATTTCTCAATACTCTGCTCTAATCAAGTGCTTCTTGTTCACCTCATCGATGGACCGAATATCTTCTATGCTACTCGCTCACACTAGCGATGAGGTGATCAAAATGCATAACAAACCGTCCCCACCGCCTGAAGAGAGTAACAAAAAACGGAATAGGGATGACGAGGAAGAAAACTTCCAGGAACTAGATACTGTCATTTCACAGCGAAGTGAGCTTGTACCAGAAGAGTTTGCAGATGGTCCATATGGAGCCGCTCATAATGAAGAGCATCTGGGAAAGAGAACCCCTTGGTACAAGAATCAACACGCTTCCCCCCGCTTTACCTATGAAGATCGGCAATTCCACGAAGGTATTCCTAGACAAGATCCTGGTAGTCATCACATTCACGATGATGAGGATACGTAAAAGTACCTCATTATATAAAATGAAAGGATCTAAGCTCAGTGTTGTCTCACACTAGCTAGATCCTTTCATTTTATTTTTATATGCGCTCCTTTTTCATCTTGCGGAGAATAAAATACGAACAGCCAAAGTTACAGTACTCTGTAAGGTATTCTTGGAGGTGATGAATATTTGTCTCCCTCGTCACGCGCGGACTCCCTGCTTCATAAAACCCTTTTAATCGCAGTTGACCGTAACCCCAATCCCCCACAATATAATCGTATTTCCCTAATATCTCACTATATCGTTTATGGAAGATCTCACTTTTCCATCCTTCTTTATGATCCGTCAGCAGTTCGTATACTTGTTGTTGAATGTGTACCATACCCATCTTGTATGCCTGCTTTCTTCCGTTCTTACTTCCATAGTACCACATCTTTACCCATTTTTGATACATGCCGTTATTTTCATTATCTTCATAGCTACGCTCATCAGCGGGCACATTAAGAGACAGGAGGTGTTCATCTTGACGAAACATCGTTCACTGCTTCTGTTTCTATGCCTATCCCTCTTCGTAACTGCCTGTTCCAATCAGGCTCGCTCCAATGATAGCGATCAAGAATCTAACTATAAAGATGGGCGTGAGGATAAAAACCATGTTCAATACCTAGGGACCGGGCTAAGTAACCCCTCTCATCTGAACAAAGAAGAAAGTAAGCTCGGCTATATTCGTTTCAAAGCATCTCAACATCGGGATGATAAACAACCTGATGCGTTTATCGACCGCAACGTCCTTGCCCGTCAAATCGGAGAGTTAGTAACACGCCTATCCAAAGTAGATGAATGTACGGTTCTCGTAACAGACGACCACATCTTTGTAGGGCTAGATCACCCTACTTCAGAAAGCATAAGTGCGGCTGAACGAACGACTGCTAGTATCAGTCCTCGCTACTTCGACATCCATGTGACCGGAGACCCACATTTACGATCTAAAATGGAGCAAATCGGTGAACAAGTGAAAAAGGGTGAGACCACAAGCGAAGAAAGTGACAACATCAACGATTTGCTTCGCCAAATGGGAGATCACACCCCTCCCATTCAGCAGTAACCTCAAAAAACCAACCACTCCCTCACAATGGGAATTGGTTGGTTTTTAATACCATCTCTCGTGCTTAGCCTTCATTTACAGCAGCGATGTTTGTCTGTGCCGACTGTACTTGTTCATGCGCGTGATAGGAACTCCGTACAAGCGGACCTGATTCCACATGGCTAAATCCACGCTTCAATCCTTCTTCTTTTAACATCACAAATTCATCCGGCATATAGTACCGTACAATCTTCAAATGCTTAAATGTTGGCTGTAAGTACTGTCCAATGGTCATAATATCGACATGATGTGCTCGCAAATCATCCATAGTCTCTAAAATATCCTCAATTTCTTCTCCTACACCAACCATCAAGCTTGACTTTGTCGGAATAGAAGGTTGCATCTCCTTTGCCCGCGATAGTAATTCCAAGGAACGAGGATATTTCGCTTTAGAACGAACACGATCGGAAAGACGTCCAACCGTTTCAATATTATGGTTTAAGATATCGGGTTTCTCATCCATAACTACTTTTAATGCATCCCAGTTCCCAAGAAAGTCAGGAATCAATACTTCTACCGAAGTTCCTGGGTTACGTTTGCGGATCGCGCGTATAGTAGCAGCAAAGATAGCTGCACCGCCATCAGCTAAATCATCGCGTGCAACCGATGTGACAACAGCATGCTTTACTTCCATCTGCTCTACCGCTTCTGCCACTCTCTCAGGTTCTGCCCAATCTAATTCAGTCGGCAATCCTGTCTTTACTGCACAAAAGCGACATGCCCGCGTGCAAATATCGCCTAAAATCATAAAAGTTGCTGTTCCATGAGACCAGCACTCATATAAATTGGGGCATCGTGCTTCCTCACACACCGTATGAAGGGTCTTACTCCGCATCATTTTCTTAAGCTTGCCGAAGTTTTCCCCCGTATTTAATTTTACTTTCAACCACTCGGGTTTTCGTTGCGGTCGTTGGTGACGACGATCTTTCTTCAAGTATATTCCTCCTTGAAGGATGACTTCAGTTTTATGATACAAGTCTTATATTACCACAAAAAAGCTTTTTTCACGCTTGATAAGATCCATCGATGTTGGGCACATTATGTGTGAACCTACATTTTTTTACATCCTCATCAATACTTGACTCATATTAAAGCGGTGATATTAGCATGTTCAAACAAGGCTTTATGGTTCTTCTGTCCACTATCATCTCTTTCTCTCTGACATCTTCTGTCTTCGCAGTAGGAGAAAATGATAACAAGGCATCAAACGAAAGTGATGCACGAAAAGCGCTCTTTGAAAGTGTAGAACTCGTAACAGGAGTGCCTTGGAGTGTCTTGGCTGCCATAGATCAATATGAACGTAATTTACAACGTGTCCGCCGAGATTTGAGTGAAAAAGAGGGTCTTATTTCCATCACTATCCCTCCCTCACGCTGGTCAGGAGAATTAAATCCTGATTCTGCTGATAACGAGCCAGCATCCATTCAATTTTTCACTGGTATCGGACAAGACGGGGATGGAGATGGTAAAGCGGATCAAGGAAATGAAGTAGATGTTACCTATACTATTGCTCGTTACCTAAGCTCCTACGGGGTAACAGCAGAGAACATACGTATCGGACTTTGGCAATATTACCAACATCCCCTCGCTGTAGACATCATTACTCATATGAGTAAAGTATATCAGCAATTTAATTCCCTCGAGTTGGATGAACGCACATTCGTCATGCCTATGCGCTATAACTATACTTATCATAGTACATTTGGTGATCGTCGGGGCTTTGGTGGACTTCGTATCCATGAAGGAACAGACATTTTTGCCGATTATGGTACCCCAGTTCTCAGCCCTTGCTATGGTTACATTGAGCTGAAGGGATGGAACCGGTTCGGGGGATGGCGAGTTGGCATACGGGATTTAAATAATAACTATCACTACTTTGCTCACTTGAGCAGTTTTGACAAGAAGATTGCTCAAGGGCAAGTTGTTGAACCCGGTTCAATTTTAGGGTATGTGGGCTCATCTGGTTATGGACCTCCTGGAACCTCAGGGAAGTTTCCTCCCCATTTGCATTATGGCATATACAAATTTAATGGCAAGACCACCTACGCTTTTAATCCCTATCCTTACCTAAGAAATTGGGAACGTGCTTCCAAACGTCGTTCCCTTTAAACAAACTACCACTCCATTAAAACAAAAACACCCCCTAAGGAGCTATATCCCTTGAGGGGTGTTCATGCCATTTCTAGCGTAACACCTTATTTCGCTCTTCCCTTTTTCTTATCTGTCCGCAATGCCGATGTGAGAAAGAATAGAAACCCTCCCCACAATACGAGCGCTCCGATTAAAAACATAATCCATGCTCCACCACTCATGATGCATGCTCCTTCCCTTCCTCACGTTTGAAGGATATATCTGTTTTCCATTTCATCCCTTGTAGCACAAAGCCAAGTACGAGTGCCAATCCTAGTGAACCCAGACCAAACACAAGCATTCCACCTAAGCTACCTCCATACGGTTCTCCAGCAGAAATCTCGCCATACAAGGTTTTGGCTGCCAATCCACCTAGAATGAGGGGGGTGATAAAGAGAATCCATTTCCACCACGCACCTAATCGAATATCAGATACATAGTTGATATGAGTGTGCATGAAACCGAGTTGCTTTGTCACCCACGCGATCGCTATTACTTCTAGCAAAGCACCGATTAACAATCCATACTGATTGGTAAAATGGTCTACCACATCGAGGAAGTAAATTCCCCCTCCTGTTGAATACAACACACTAACTAAGGCAGCAATACCACAAAGCCAGTTTACAGCTTTGGTACGGCTAATCCCCAACTTATCACGTAGTGCCGCTACTCCTGGCTCCAACAAGGAAATGGCAGATGTAAGCCCTGCAAAAACAAGCGATCCGAAGAAGAGAACACCAAACAAAGAATTAAATCCTGGGAAAGCATTAATAATTTGTGGGAATACCACAAATGCCAATCCGATCGACTGCGACACTACATTCTCAACATCCGTTCCAGTGGTTGCCGCTAAGAATCCTAATGCACCAAAAATTCCGATAGCTGCTAAAAATTCAAACCCACTGTTTGCAAACGCCGCAATCAGGCCGCTGTTTGTTAGGTCTTGATCTTTCTTCAAATAGCTAGCATACGTAATCATTGTTGCAAAGCCGATACTAAGTGAGAAAAATACTTGTCCGTAGGCTGCAATCCAAACGTCGAAGTTGGTCAGCATACTAAAATCTGGGGTAAAGAGAACATTAAGACCCTCAGAAGCACCTTCTAATGTTACTCCACGAAGGGTAACGATTAAGAGCATCAAGACGAGCAGTGGCATTAGAATTTTAGCTGCTTTCTCAATACCACTCCGAGCACCTCGACGCATAATGGCGTAAGTAACTGCCCAGATAATAGCCACCGATATGAGTACTGGCCAAGAAATCGAGCCTGTCGACCAAAAAGCTTCCCCTTTTGTATCCATAGCCAAGAAATCGTTAAAGAAGAATGACTCGGTATCCGTCCCCCACTTTGTTCCAAAGGAGAAGTAACTATAACTTAATGCCCATCCAATGATAACCATGTAGTAGGAGACAATAACGAATGATAAGAGAACTTGAAACCATCCAAGCCATTCCCAATTTTTCGATAGCCGTCGATAGGATAAGGGAGCTGAACCACGAAAACGATGACCCAGTGTATATTCTAGCAATAGTATAGGAATACCCGCTGTTAAAAGAGCAATGAAATATGGAACGAGGAAGGCGCCTCCTCCATTTTCATACACTACATAAGGATATCTCCATATGTTGCCCAAACCAATCGCTGATCCAACTGCTGCAAGGATAAACCCCGCTCTACTGCCCCATTGTTCCGATTGTTGCTTCATCCAAGTCCCTCCTTATTCACCCTAACTTCAGAAATATAAGTCTCATCTTTTGATTCTTTAGATTCGGAAAATTAACTTAAAAATAGCTGATTCCACTCTCCTCTATATCTCCTCCTTATCGGATTTATAGTCTGCTTCTTAATGCAAATATATTCGTCATCTATGTGAATCTTTCCTGCTTGGGGAAGAAAGATTCACATAGAAATATATCCAATATAAAGGTAAAATTATCTATTAATATTTATTTCTCTTTCCCCAATAAGCGTAAAATCTCGTCTGGATCTAGACCTTGTACCGATTGCCCGTCGATTACGGTGACAGGAACCCCTAAGTAACCCATCGCTTCTACGTCTTTTAAATACTCTGGATAGAGAGAGCAGTTCCGTTCCTCATACTTTAAACCTTGATCATGTAAAAATCGTTTCAAGACATTGCATTCGATACAGTGGGAGCGTGAATACAACGTAATTGCCATACTACCCCTCCTTGCGGGCTTTTTTATCAATGTAATCCTTAATTCCTAATGCGCAGATTGGTAGATCTAAAGTTAATGTTTGGAATAGAGGAGACTCTTTTTCCACTCCGAACTCTCTTACGTACGAGGCGATCGATTGCAATAGTCGTCGTTCTATTCCAGCTGCTCCTTCTCCTGCCTGAAGTGCTTCAACTCCTGCTTCTACAAAACGTGGAATCCAGTAAGTTACTTCATCTAAAGCTTTATCCACCTCGTCGCTCATTCCAAAGTGCCCAAAGAAAAGCCGTTGCGGAGAAAATGAGCGAAGACGTTCTATAGAGGCTATCATAGCTTCCGGATCAAATTGGTTAGGTGATGTAGAAGGAAGAAAAAAGTCCCTTCCTTCCCCCAATCCATCCACGTAACGTACTCCCGCTGTATCTCCTGTAAATACCCCCTTTGACACGTTATCATAGATTGAAAAGTGATGTTTCGCGTGCCCTGGAGTATCGATAAAGTAGAGCTTTCTTTCCGCACCTAATCTTAATACATCCCCTTCTCCTTTAACCAGTACCCGATTTGCCTCCACGGGAAGGACAGGATCGAACAAATCATCAAAAGCATCTTGATACACTTGCCGTGCCCCCATAATCAATCTACTGGGATCTATTAAGTGTTTCTGTCCTCGCTCATGCACAATTATTTCAGCCTGAGGACAGCTTTTCATCAATAATCCTGCACCACCAGCATGATCCAAATGAATGTGAGTCACTATGATATAACGGACATCAGCCGAATCGATATCGAGACAGGCCAAACCCTTTAGCACATGAGGCACTGAAATACTAGGCCCTGTCTCAATCAATGTAACCGCTTCTTTTATTCGCAACACATATATCCCTGTGCGCTCCGGTTGATACAAGTCAAAACCATCAATCATATATAGTTGCTCATGCAGCTGCTTAGGGGTATGCTCTCTCATCTCCACTCTCCCTTTCCTTCACACAAACTACTGTTTCATGCGGGGATCAAGAATATCACGTAATCCATCCCCCAACAAGTTAAAGCCCAGTACCGTGAGCATAATTGCCAATCCTGGAAAGATCATTGTCCACGGCGCTAATTGAATGAAATTACGAGCATCCGCTAGCATTGTTCCCCATTCTGGCTCAGGAGGTTGAGCGCCTAGACCCAAGAAGCCAAGGGCAGCAGCTTCAATTACCGCAATCGCAAAACTTAATGTGCCCTGTACCATAACAGGAGTCCAGCAATTAGGCAAAATATGATGGAGGAGAATCCGTCGATCTTTCATACCGATCGACCTTGCCGCCAAAATAAAATCTTCCTCTTTTACACTGAGCACACGCGAGCGCAATAAGCGTCCAAATGTCGGAACATTAATGATTGTAATTGCGATAATCGCATTTTGTAAACTAGGGCCCAAAATGGTCACAATCGCGATAGCAAGCAAAATACTTGGAAACGCTAACAGCATATCAAACATGCGCGAAATCAATGTATCCCGAACCCCACCATAGTAACCAGCAATTAACCCCAAGATTGAGCCCACTAGTATAGAGCCTGTCACAGCGAAGAAACCTACCATCAATGAAAGTCTTGAGCCATATAAAATGCGAGTAAAAACATCTCTCCCAAGGTCATCTGTACCAAACCAATGCTCTGCAGAAGGTGCTTGCAAGCGAATGTCCGCATCGATTTCATTATATCCATATGAGCTAAGGAAAGGAGCTAAAATTGCTAACAGCACAAAAGCACTTATAAGAATTAAGCCAATCATCGCAGACTTATGCCGACGGAACGAACGCCAAAAGTCAAAGAAAGGGCGATTTTGCTGTTCTGAGTCTGGTTGGGGAGTAGGAGATGGGGTCATAGGTGTAGGTTGTGCTTCTAGTGTAGACATCATTTTTACTCCTTTCCGTACTGGATTCGTGGGTCAATGGTTGCGTAAAGTAAATCAACGATCAAATTAATGATGACAAATAGCGTGGCGATAACCAAGATACCCGATTGGATCACCTGATAATCTCTCGTTCCTATCGCTTCATATACATATCGACCAATTCCTGGCCAACTAAAGATCGTTTCTGTCAGAATAGCGCCCCCTAAAAGGAGTCCCATCTGTACACCGATAATTGTCAATACTGGAATAAATGCATTTTTCAATGTATGTTTATACACAATCCAAAATTCTGACACTCCTTTAGCACGGGCCGTCCGTATATAATCAGATCGCATCACTTCCAACATGCTAGAGCGAGTCATGCGCGCAATCATCGCCATTGGAATGGTTGCCAATGCTACTGCAGGTAGCACTAAGTGCTTCCAAGCATCCTCAAAAACGTACCAGTTTCCCGTAAGAAGCGCATCTAACGTATATATTCCCGTAATCGGATCAAACAGCGTACGGGCATCTAATCTACCATTAGAGGGAAGCCACCCTAATTCCTGTGCAAACACCCACTGTTCCAATAAACCAAGCCAAAAGACCGGCATTGAAATACCTATTAGTGCAATCAACATCGCAGAGTAATCTAACCATGAATTTTGTCGCCATGCCGATAGGATCCCTAAGTTCATTCCGAAAAAAGTGGCCAATGCCAATGCAACAAATGCCAATTCTGCCGTTGCCGCCAAATAGGGGAACATTTCCTCTCCGATATCCCGGTTAGTCAAGTATGATTTTCCTAAGTCCCCTTGAAATAAATTTTTTACATAGTCCACATACTGCATCACCAATGGTTCGTTTAAGCCTAGCTCTTCACGCACTTCCGCAATTTGTCCAGCTGTCGCTTTCGTGCCTAAAATTGCGCGAGCAGGATCACCCGGAATGGCATGTACAATTGAGAATGTAAGGAGCGATATGCCGAACAGTACTGGGATGAGTTGTAATAATCTACGGATGGTGTAGCTCAACATTTGGTTAAATCCTCCTTTGCTCAATCACAAAGAGGTGGCACGCGATTGGCGCTTGCCACCCCATCCTTTAGTACTTACTTTTCAATCGAGACATTTTCTAAACTTTCACTTCCCGTCGGATGCGGTATAAACCCTTTCACGTACGATTGGGATGCAAGTGGTGGTGTAGAATGAACCATAGGAACCCAAGGAGCATCTTTTTTAATCACTTTTTGAGCTTCTTTATACAATTTGGCACGTTCTTCTTTGTCAGATAAGCCTTGCGCTTTTGACAAAAGTTTATGCAATTCTTCGCTTTTATAAAATGCGATGTTCCCCGCATCAGGACCTTTGGCATTCGTTTGATCCAACAGAACATACAAGAAGTTGTCTGGGTCACCATTATCACCCGTCCAACCTAAGAGTGCAGCCTCATGTTCACCCTTACCGGTTTTCTCAAGATATGTTTGCCATTCCATGCTGATAATCTCTACTTCAATCCCCAACTTTTCAAAATCAGCACTTAAATACTCAGCAATTTTCTTACCATCCGGCATATATGGACGTGGCACTGGCATCGCCCACAATTCCATTTTAAAGCCATCTTCGTATCCTGCTTCTTTTAACAATTTTTTCGCTTGGTCAAGATCATACTCGTAATCAGTTATCTCATCATTATAGCCCCACAATGAAGGTGGCATTGGATTTTTTGCTGGTTCAGCCAACCCATTGTAGAAGCTTTTGATCAACCCTTCTTTATTTACCGCATGGTTGAGCGCCTGGCGCACTTTCACATTATCAAAAGGTTTCTTTTCCGTGTTAAAAGCAAGGTAGCCAACATTCATAGGTGGACGGGTATAAAGACTAAGTTTGTCATCATCTTCAATCGATTGGGTTGCATCAGGATTTAATCCATCCATCAAATCAATATCCCCTGATTTTAATGCTGTCAGTCTCCCTGCATTATCTGGAATAGAACGGAAGATAACTCGATCCAGAGATGGTTTTCCTTCATCCCAATACTCCGTATTTTTCTTCAACGTGATGCTATCTTCTTTCTTCCATTCTACAAAGGCGAATGGACCTGTACCAACTGGATTTTCACCAAACTTCTCAGGATCTTTCTTTACTGCTGTGGGTGAAGCGATCCCAAAAGCCGGCATTCCTAGGTTATTCAAAAACGGACCTTGAGGCTTCTCTAATGTAAATTCAACGGTATAATCATCCATCGCTTTTACGCTTTTAATGACGTGGCCTTCATCCCCTTTATAACCACCAAACATATATCCGTAGTAAGGGAATTCTCCGCCCTTATGATATTCGTTATTCTTATCCATCCAGCGGTTGAAGTTGAACACAACGGCTTCTGCATTAAAGTCGGTGCCGTCGTGAAATTTTACACCTTCACGCAGTTTAAATGTCCAGGTAAGTCCATCTTCCGATGGTTCCCATTCCGTCGCCAATCCAGGTTCTACTTCCGTGTTTTCTTTCTTATATTTCACCAGTGTCTCATACAAATTTTGTGTCACTTTAATCGATTCACCATCTGTCACCTGAGCAGGATCCAATGAATCAGAGTCTCCCCCACGCCCAAATACCAGAGTGCTTCCTTGATCCGCTTGTTGTTCAGAAGAGCCGCACGCGGCTAGGATGGTGGAAAGAATAAATAATAAGGCAAGCGTTATGATCAGATGCTTTCGTCTCGGCATAGCATACTCCTCCTTAAATTCTCTATATTATTCAGTCTGCAAGAACAGCTAACATCATACCTACTTTGGTCTATCCTTTGTTTTCCCCAACACCTCCTTTACGGCTACAGCAAGTGACACGCGGCAAAATGCCCATTGCCATGATCCTTGAACTCTGGACGGGTGGTGCGACAAACTTCCATCACATGGGGGCAACGCGGATGAAAAGCACACCCATTCGGTGGATCAGCCGGGCTTGGTACATCCCCTTGTAAAATAATTCGCTCCGACTTAGCCTCCGGATTGGGGATCGGGACGGCTGATAACAATGCTTGCGTATATGGATGTTGGGGATGATCGTACAGCTCATCGCGGTCTGCCAACTCCACCAAACGCCCCAAATACATGACCCCAACTCGATCTGCGATATGGTGTACCACACTAAGATCATGGGCGATAAAAAGATAAGTTAGGGCATACTTTTCTTGCAAATCTTCCATCAGATTAAGTACTTGGGACTGTACCGACACATCTAGCGCTGATACTGGTTCATCTGCTACGATCAATTTGGGATGAACACTCAACGCACGAGCAATTCCAACCCGCTGTCGCTGACCACCACTAAATTGATGTGGATATCGGTTAGCATAATCACCTTTTAATCCAACTACTTCTAATAATTCTCGCACGCGTTCCTGTCGCTCTAACTGATTAGCCCCCAATCCATGCACCTTCATCGGCTCTTCTAAGATGCTTTTAATCTTCTTCCTTGGATTGAGGGAAGCAAATGGGTCCTGAAATACCATCTGCAGGTTTCGTCTCTGCTTTCGCATCTCCTCCGTATTTAATCCCATCAATGAGATGCCATCAAATTCAATCTCTCCGCTAGTGGGCTCGATCAATCTCATCAACGCCCTGCCTGTGGTGGACTTTCCGCAGCCACTCTCTCCCACTAAACCCAATGTTTCTCCTGAGCGGACGTTAAAGGATACATCTTCAACTGCTTTTACTTCTCCAACCTTTTTCCCCCATATACCTCCTCTAATAGGAAAGGACTTCTTGAGATTACGAACTTGCAAGAGCGTTGCTGATTCCATTTTTGTCTGCTTCCTCCTCTGCTCCATATAACCAACAGCGACTATAATGTTGAGTATCTGATTCAATGAGTGGTGGGGCTTCTTCAATGCACTTACTCATCACATGTTCGCAACGGTCGGCAAAACGACATCCCGTTGGCATCTGAATAGGGCTTGGCACTTGTCCCGGGATAGAGTACAAGCGCTCGCTCTTCTTGTTATTAATATTCGGAATGGATTTTAGTAGCCCTTGTGTATATGGATGAGTAGGCTTTTGAAAGAGCTGCCGACTTTTCGCCTCTTCCACGATCTGTCCGGCATACATCACCACGATGCGATCACACATCTCTGCCACAACACCCATATCGTGTGTAATTAGCATGATAGCGGTTTTAAATTCCTGATTTAACTCACGCATCAAATCCAAAATTTGCGCCTGAATCGTTACATCCAGTGCAGTGGTTGGTTCATCAGCAATTAACAATCGTGGCTGTAAAACCATCGCCATCGCAATCATCACTCGTTGTCTCATGCCACCAGAGAGCTGGTGTGGATACTCCTTTAAAATCCCTTTACGTGTGATCCCGACTTTATCCAACATTTCCAGCGCACGTGCACTCGCCTCTCGCTTAGACACCCGTGTATGTATGCGAATCGTTTCGATCATCTGATCACCAATCGTAAACACAGGGTTAAGAGAAGTCATTGGTTCTTGAAAGATCATCGCGATCTCATTACCGCGCAATGCGCGCATTTTTCTATCTGAAACTCTCGTTAAATCTTCATTATTAAAGCGGATCGATCCCGTTATCTCACCTGGTGGTTGCGGTACCAAGCCCATTATCGAAAGAGAGGTAACACTCTTTCCACACCCTGATTCGCCAACAATTCCGACGATCTCAGTCTCTTGCACAGTTAAATCCACACCATCGACAGCCTTCACTTTCCCCTTGTCTGTATGAAAATGGATCCCTAGCTGCGAAATTTTTAATAGTGCTTGCTCAGACATGTCGATACACCTCAATTAAACAAAAGTCTTATAGTACTGAAAGAAAATATGATATGAAATAGTCTATTAACTATTATTTATTCGATATAACTTATAAAAACCCTTCCTCTGATGAATAATTTTTTCGATCTCCTTTCTTCGTATAGTCACTCTATGCAACAATCTTGACACTAGAACAAGCAATACATCCCTGTAAAATCAAGGTAGAAGATTATCCTCATGTGGAGCTACGAATCTGGTAAAATAGATAGTATTGAATGTTATTTGTTTGCCCATCCCTATATATGGAGGTGTTTAGACGGGAGTTCCATCTTACAGTTACAAATGGCACAACACCGTCTTTTCTCATGTCATCAAATTCAACTAATACAATCGACCTGTCCCAATATGTGTCCAATCTTGATGAAAACGTGTATACGATTTTCAACCTGCCCGAAGAAGTGATCGCAGTCATATTTGCCTATGTTAGTCGTAGTTCGGCTAGTTTTCGAGACAATCTGGCCAAACTTTTAGCCGACGAAGAATTGGCAGTCTCTGATCACCATGCCCACGGTGCACGGCTCGTTTCACAAAAAGCTTCTCGTTTCCATGAGAAATGGGTAGTAGGTTATGGTCACTCTAGCGTAGCTGAGCACGCAATTGCCCATATCGGCGTAGAAAAGATTAGTCGTCTCGCCTCGGCTGAGTTAGAGCTGGCCAATTCCTTTAATAGCTTCACCGAATACAGTCAGCGCTACCAGCGTCCTAAACGGGGAGAGTATTACCTTCCTCCGGAACTAGAGAGCGATCCCCAAACAAAAGAAACGTATATTCGACTAAACGAAGAGGCATATACCGTATACGAACAACTGTTGACCCAACTTATCCCTCACCTTAAGAGCACCCTGTCGCAAGGAGAAAAAGAAAGTGAACGGGCATTTCAATCACGCATAGAAAAAATTGCTTTTGAAGATGCTCGTTATGTCTTAACTCTTGCCACACAAACAAGCTTAGGGATGACAGGCAATGGCCGTGCTTTACGCGATACGCTCGTACGCCTTCTAACCAGTCCCTATCCTGAATCACAGCGACTAGCTCATGCATTGGAAAAAGAGATATCCCAAGTGATACCTACATTATTGCGCCATGTAAAACCTAATCAATATCTGCATCACTCTCGGCAAGCACTAGCAAAAAGAGAAGCTGCTCCTACAGAACAGATTAGTGGGACAACCCACCAACCCAGTGCTCGTTTTACCGAGCTACCCGATTATGAAACAACATTAAACAAACTGATGGAGCAACTTTTGATTCATTTGGGCTATTCCTATGAGGAAGCACATACACATTCCAAGTCTCTTACTATCGGAGAGAAGGAAGAAAGAATGCAAGATGCTCTTCAGCATTTACAATTCTTCGATAATCCGATGGAACTGTTCCAACATGTCCACTATCAAGTGGAGATGAAAATCTCTGAAGCAAACTGGCATCAGTTACTGCGTCACAACCGCGGAGCCCGCTTTACATATGGGGAACCCACCACGCGCTTTGGATATACCATTCCCCCTCATATTAAAGAAGCGGGACTTACAAAGCTTTACTCTTCCTTTATCGAGCAAGCTACTACGATACAGCAGCAGCTGGCACAATCTCATCCTCTAATCGCACCATACTGTGTCACCAATGCACATCACCGTCAAATCACGATGACTGCTTCGATGTGGGAAATGTATCATCTGATCAACCTCCGCACTTCTCCTGAAGCACAGTGGGATATTCGTATTGTATTTGAAGAGTTGCTCTCAACCTGGTCAAATCAACATCCTATACTGGCTCGATATGCCAAACGGAGATTATAACGCAATCAACAGCAAAGCGCCAGCGTAAGTTTAACTTCGCTGGCGCTTTATGTAAGCCTCTCTATATTACCCTTCTTCTTCATCTATCTCCGCCAATACAAAAAACGGCGACGTGTTTGCATCTCTTCCAAATAAGGAGTCTTAGCTATTAAAGCCTCCTCTTCCACAGGCACACGAACAAACGTCGTAACTGCTGCATGCAACAATGAAAATGTAACAGCCGTCCCATATGCACCGAAAATGAGCGGTAACGCTAGCATTTCAATTCCCACTATGACATAGTTTGGATGCCGCATATATTGATAAGGCCCTTTGGTAACTGGCTGGTGTCCAGGTACAATCCAGATACGTGTATTCCAATACTTACCTAATGAAAGTAAACACCATATACGTAATCCCTGCGCCAACACAAACAAAGATGCCGCCAACATCCACCACGAGGGGATTATGGTGCTCCCCATCCCAGCTTCAATCCATAAACTGAGAAAGAAACAAACATGAAGCACCACAATCAGAGGATAATGTTGCCTTCCTACCTCGTATCCCCCTTCTGACTTCATCCAATCTGCATTTTGTTTCGATATCCACAACTCCACAAGCCGCTGCACCACGACTATCCCCACGATGATATAAAACCACTCATTCATATCTCACCCTCCTAGCAACCACGATTATATACTGAAGCAATGACTACTCATCCGTCTTTCTCCTATGTAAAGTCCGATCAGATCACTCCACACACGGGGCTTTACTCATCACTGACAACACTTCTTACCGCCATTGCAATAATACTTGCTCCGCACTAAAACCAGGACCTAAAGCAGATAACAGCCCATACTGACCTGCCTTAGCAACTTGCTTGCATTCCTCTTGAAGCACAAAAAGTACAGTAACCGAAGACATATTGCCATAAGAGCGCAGTACCTTTTGTGCAGACTCTAACTTTCCCTCGCCCAGTCCGAGCGCTTGTTGATATGCTTCTAATACCTTTGCCCCTCCAGGGTGGGTGACAAAGCGGCTAATATCGTTTAATGTCAGCTTTGAACGCTCTAAAAATTGCTCCACCACCGTAGGGATGGATCTCCGCACAATCGTAGGGATATCCCGTGAAAAAACAACTTTAAGTCCATCCTCATTTACTTCCCATCCCATCACATCTAAAGAATCCTCCCATGTCTGACTCATACTATCCACAATATGAGGAACAGGTGTAGAAGAACGATTCTCAACTTCTTCGCCTACTATCAACACTGCGGCCGCTCCATCTGCAAAGAGCGATGTAGCAATCAAGTTGCTTTTCGACCGGTCTCTTCTTGAAAATGTGAGGGTACATAATTCCACCGCTAGTAGTAGAATTCTACTTTTCGGATTCGCTTTAGCAAAATCAAAAGCGCGTGCCAGTCCCACAGCGCCCCCCGCACATCCTAACCCCCAGATTGGGGTCCTTTTGAGATGAGGGGAAAATGAAAGCTGATTTATCATATGAGCATCAATACTTGGAGTTGCGATGCCTGATGTGGAAACAAAAACGAGATGATCCACTTCACTTACACCTATCTTCGCTTCATCTAAACATTGACGAATTGCCTTCTCTCCCAATTGACACGCTATTTCTATGTAAGCTTGATTACGTTCGGAAAACGACCGCTCCTGTTCAAACCACGAGCGCGGACGACTCATATATCGTTGTTCTATATGTGTTCGATCAAACACACGCAGTAAACGATCCACATCAGAAAATACTTCGTGAAACAACGTTCGGGCAAATTCCTTTGCCTCCCCTTGTGTCAAACGATATGGAGGGACAGCTGTTCCTACAGCTTCAATCCGAGACATAATAAACCTCCCACTAAAAATGGATAGCCTTAACATGCCCTTTTATAACCAATCATATCCATATAGCGCTATACCTCACCTTGCTTATATTTTCGATATGATGTGCACGCTTCCAACCATCGATATGCGATCACAGGATAGGAAGGAAAATACAAGTGGATATAACTCCCTAACACGTTCCCCCTTTGATACCCCTCACACACTGCTTTTTCCCCTTGAAAAAACGTAAATGCATCTTGCCAGTCTGCTTCTTTTTCAATATAAGAATAGCGAAACTCATGACCTCTCACTTTCTCCCCCTGTTTGAGTAAAAGCTGATCTCCAATTGCGATTACCTCACGATATCCCAGCGCTTGTAATCGCTTCTCCATCTGTATATGTGCAGGAATAATCCCCACCATCGGATAGCGTTCTCCTGCGATCGTCGTCAATGAATGCGACAAATACATATAGCCGCCACACTCGGCATATATAGGCATCCCCTCCTCGTAAGCGCGTTTAATTGAATGCCTCGTCTGTTCTGCCGTGCTTAGTTGCCTCACATATTCTTCAGGAAACCCTCCACCAATATATAAACCATCCGCTTCTATTGGTATTTCTTCTCCTGCAACTGGACTGAAGTAAGTAATCGTTGCCCCTGCTCTAGTTAGTAGTTGTAAATTATCATGATAGTAAAAATGAAAAGCCTCATCCTTCGCGACTGCAATAACCACTTCAGGATATTTATTTTTTTCTAGCGATAAACTTTCTTCCTTCACCTCTATTATTGGGGCACCTTCAGCAATATCAAGGAGTACATCCAGGTCAATACTCTGCTCGACCACTTCAGCCAGGTGAGTAAAAAAGGAGTTTAAATCTCCTCGTTCGATCGTTGGGACTACGCCCAAGTGTCTTTCCGGGATGGCAAGCGAAGTATCATACTTAAGATATCCCACAACTGGCACATGAGCACATTTTTCAATAACCGCTTTTACCTCGGTATAGTGCCCATCACTCCCTACCCGATTCAACACCACTCCAGCCAATTTCACTTTCCGATTCAGCTGTTGAAAACCCATTACTACCGCCGCTGCACTCCGTGACATATTCCACACATCAACGATCAATACCACAGGTGAATCCAACAGCTGTGCAATCTCAGCAGTACTTCCCTCTTCCGTTAGCGTATTCACCCCATCATATAATCCCATCATTCCCTCAATAACAGAGATGTCAGCCTCTTCACTCCCCGTAATTAGAATAGATTGTACCTTCGTCCTCCCTACCATCCACGAATCTACATTGCGCGCAGGAACCTTTGTTACTGCCGTTTGATATGTAGGATCTAAATAATCCGGACCACACTTAAATCCCTGTACACGGAGGCCTCTTCGCTGAAAAGCCGCCATTATTCCCAAAGTAACTGTCGATTTCCCTACACCACTTCCCGTCCCTGCAATCAGAATGCGCGGACGTGTATAAGAACAACCCATCTTATTTCCCCTCTCCTCTCAAAGCAAACCGGGAGAGTAGAAGGTTTTGACCTTCCATTCTCCCGGTAAATACCCACCATAATAACTTCAATGAATGACATACTGAGACTACATTACTCTATTCCCAGTTCCAATTTTTATATTGCTCCCGCAAAGCACGCTTAAGAAATTTACCTGCGGAAGAGCGTGGGATTTCATCTACAAATACGTAGGCATCTGGAATCATCCAACTTTCAAACTTCGTGCTGAGGTAGTCATTTAATTCTTCTACAGTCGGCTTCTTCCCTTCTGCTGGAACTGCAACAACCAGAGGCCGCTCCTGCCACTTGGGATGTGGAACTCCAATGGCAGCCGCTTCGGCAATATCTGGATGACCCATCAAGGTGTTCTCCAGAGCAACAGAACTGATCCACTCCCCACCCGATTTGATTAAATCCTTGGTTCGATCCACAATATTAATATATCCATCCTTATCAATCGTCGCCATGTCACCCGTTTTAAACCAACCATCTTCACTCCAGGAATGTTCGCTTCCCGGGTGATTGTAATAACTTGCCGCGATCCATGGACCACGTACCTCCAACTCACCTATTGATTCACCATCCCAAGGCTGTACTTTATCTTCTACTCGAATACGAGTATCGACAAATGCAACAGAATACCCTTGAGTAGCTCGTAATTGATAAATTTTATCCTCATCATTCTCTATGAGGTGGGGCTTTATTATCGCTCCCGAGCCCAATGGACTTGTCTCTGTCATCCCCCAGCAGTGACGCACTTCCAAGCCATGTTTGTCTAATCCACGAATCAATGACTCAGGCGCTGCTGAGCCACCTACGACGAGTCGCAGATTGTCCACCAAACTCCATTTCCCAGGAAATTTATTTAAAGCTTGAAGGATTCCCAGCCAAATCGTCGGTATACCTGCTGTCATCCCCACTTTCTCTGCTTCATACAAGTCCAGCAAACTAACTGGATCTAGATGTGGACCTGGGAACACCTGTTTCACACCTATCATGGTGCAAGTAAACGGTAATCCCCATGCATTAACATGGAACATCGGTACTACTGCGCAAACAGTATCTGCTTGGCTCACCCCTAATGCGTCTGGAAGAGCAGATGCGAAAGAGTGTAAGATAGTAGATCGGTGAGAATAAACAACCCCCTTTGGTTGGCCTGTCGTGCCAGAGGTATAGCACATTCCTGCTGGCTCATTCTCTTCCAACTCGGGATACGTAAACTCACCTGTCGCTTCTTCTAATAGACTCTCGTAATTTTCATATCCTTCTGGAATGGGTTGGCCCGTTAGAGGAACAACAAATACCCGCTCCACCTTTACCTGCGACTTTATCGCTTCATAAAGTGGGAGAAGAATATCATCTACGATCAAGAAGCGATCTTCTGCATGATTTATAATGTAAGCGATTTCACTTGGATGCAAACGAATATTTAACGTATGCAAAACGCCACCTGCTACTGGAATTCCAAAGTAAGCTTCGAGGTGAGCATAATGATTCCACATAAGAGTACCCACTCGCTCCCCGCGCTTCAATCCAGCTTTCTGCAGTGATTCTGCCAAAGCACGTGTTCTCCGATAGAAATCCCCATACGTATGCCGATGTAATGATTTATCAGGCATACGACTTACAATCTCCGCTGCTCCAAATTGCTCGCCTGCTCGCTCTAACAAATGAACCAAAGTTAATGGATACTCCATCATCGTCGCTTTCATAACCATCGCCCCCTCAGCTCTAAATACAGAATAATACGATAACCCTATATTAATCGAATTTTAATTCCCTTCCATTTTATATTAAAATACCTCATTTGTGTAGTGGATTTAATCAATTTGTAAGATGAAGGAAAAAGAACGAAAGACTTATTTCAAAAATATCGCTCTATCATCTTTTCAGCAGTTCGCACGGCGAGAGCTTGTGTCGTCAATGTCGGATTTGGGCCACCCAAAGAATTTGTATGAACACTATTATCTGCCACATACAACTTCTTCACTTGATACGCCTCCCCATACGAATCCACCACATATCCCATGCGCATCGTGCACTGCAAATGGATAAAAGAGTTTCCCCAATCACTATCAATGATCGTCTCTGCCCCCGCTTGTTGCAATAGAGAAATCGCTATCTTAGTTAATCGTTGACGACGTCTGATAGTGGTTGTAGTCGGTACATATCGAACGACTGGAATCGGTCCGTGTTCATCACTTATAGATGAGTTAATTCTAACATGGTTAGCAGGATCTACTTCATCATCTGTAATGACTGCCATCCCGAGGGACTGTCGATAACGTGCCATCAACTCCTTCATCTTTGCCCCACCCATACGTCCACGATACACCCCCTCTGTGGGATGCGGTTTCTCTACCCACGGAGAATCAGATCGCCCATATCCATATGTAAAAGAGGAGAATAGCGTTGGATCTAAACCCGCTACAGTTACTGATCCCAGCCCAGGAATATCTAAGCGCCCACCTGAAGAAGGACCGACGAACGGGGACACCTCTGGCTTTCCCAGCAAGCGGATTAATTGTTGCTCTGAGAAGATACCTACAATCCAATTCATGTAGTGACTCGTGAGTCCCCTACCCACCCACTCATTAAATGGTAAGTCTGAATTTAACCACAATCGTGGTGACTCAATTCCACCTGCAGCCATCACAACCACCATGCTAGTAAGTTTTTCGTTCTTCCCTGTCCACGTATCACGTATCGTTACACCCGTTACATGTATATTCCCATCAGCTTTACGTTCACTCCATATCTTTGTCACAAATGTGTTGGGACGAATGACCACATTACCAGTGCGCATAGCGAGCGGAATATAACTTACATTGGTAGAACGCTTCGCTGATTTTTCTAGCGAAGGTCCAACAGCACAGCCACTCTCACAATGTCCAGCTAGTGTACACCCTTCCATATGTGCTAGTTGAGAGAGTGAGTATTTCGGGTTCATCAGCTCTTTATTAGGCGGAAGAATCGCATTCGGCTGTGGACGATATCCAGCCTCTGTCACGTTTAATGTAGGAGTAAAGTTCCACCCTGCCTTCTTTGCCGCATAATAAAAAACCTCTTCTTTAGAGGTCGTCGGTGCAAAATGGACAGGAAGGGTTGCCTCCACCCGTTCATAGTAAGGGAGTAGATCATCGTAAAAAAGCGGCCATTCACCATCGATACGCAAGGGAAAAGCACGAGGGGAATTTGCAGTGTAATGAAGCGTCGTTCCTCCCACGCCCGCACTCTGCCAAATACCCATCCCTTCTCTTCCTACTCGCATCCATGGGGCTCGATGACGATTGGCCGGCCCCCACCGAAAACGCCCATACGTATAGTCATTCATGTTATACTCCAATGCATTTAACTGTGATTTATATAGTGCGCCATCCAAATCATTGTAATCCCAACTAGATTGTGCTCCCCTTTCATTTTCCGGACGCTTCCATTTTTTATTTCCATACCACGGACCTGCTTCTAACACCAATACTTGAACTCCTCGCTCCCCTAATTCCTTTGCTATAACGGCTCCGCCCCCACCTGCACCAATCACAATAACATCCGCATCCATTTATTTACTCATCTCCTTCTTTACGTGTCGGTGGAATCAAATACCCCCGCAAATCACGGTAACCATCAGCGGGGCCGGGATAGCCCGTTTGTAACCAACTTATAGGAATTTGATGAAGCTTTAGCTCGAGCGGCATGTGATGTGCTCCAGTCTGATACCCTGACCACTCTGAATAGTATCCAATAAATACAAGTCGAAACAAGGTTTCACTTGCCAATGTGACGAGCTCCTTATACTGTTGAAATGGCCAAGCAAACATCACATGTGGAAATTGGTCATTCATAAGTTGATAAAAACAGTCCATGCGATTAAAAGGAGGTAGTTCTGCAAATAACCTTCTATCTATCCTCTCGTTAACCCTTGACTGAATGTTCTTATCTTGAATATAATATTTTGCCGCCATATTTAACATCGCAGCAGTTGGTAGAGCGAGTGGGACATTTACCATTCGCTCTGACACCTTTATCGCAAACAACCGGTTCATCTCCCAGATCAGAAACTCATCAATCCGTTCTGCCGCTGCCCCGCTCGCTTCCCACTTCCGATCCTCGCTGCTCGGTGTATATGGGATCACCGTTTCAGCAAAAGCTTGATACGTTTCTTTCATAAAAAAATAAGGTTGAAGCAAGGGGAGAACATGCGTGTTCATAGATGTACTCCTCGAGAGCTATGACATCGTAATATGTATGTATTAGCTCAAATGCACTGATATACCTAGTAAGATCTAAATCACGTAACTGCTGGCTGAACCTACATGATTCACTACATTACAACTACATCATTTTGTTTGAATTACGCAAGCTTAAGAGCATGAACTCACATACCGTCAGTCACATGCCCTCATCCGTCACAACGATAACACCATCCACTCCTCATCTATATAACGTTGACCCACTTTCATCGCTCCCGGTTCAACACCCCATGACCGGAATCCACAACGTTCGTACAACTTCTTTGCTCCATTATTCCAACTTCCAACCGCTAATTGTATCTGTTCCACTCCTTCTATGGCACGTGCGCGCGCAATCACCTCTTCTAACAGCGCTTGCCCCACTCTACTCCCTCTCAGTTCTGGAATGATATACATGCCCCATACCACCGCTTTATGATTGATTTTTCTCCCCTCCTCACGCTGAAAACCAACCATCCCCACTAAATCTGTTCCTTGAAAAGCCCCTAAGATAAAATGATGACAGTCCGATTCAATCTCCCTTTCTAACCGCTCACGTGACTTTCGAGCAAAATCATCTTCATCCTCACAAAACGCGTCGGGATGCTCACGCAGTGCTTGCATACGTAAATGTAAAAATGAGTAAACATCTTCCTTAACAAGCATTCGCATTTTCATTTATTTATTACCTCTTTCCCATCAGCCATCGTCATTCATTTTTCACGAAGGATTACAAACAACCCACCGCAGAGATGACTTCGTCGCGCTGGGTAATTAATCTAAACACTGAAATACCTATCCCTCAATCGTACCTCGATTCTTCCACTCTGACGCCAACATTCTAAAAATTAATCTATCTTCATATTCCCCACCCACAGGTGTTCCCTCTTTAATCGTCCCCTCTAAACGGAAACCTAAGCGCTCAGCCACAGCTCGGCTCGGTTTATTACATTTCGCACAACCGATGCTTACCCGATGAAGCCCCCGCTCATAAAAGCACTCGTCGAGTAATGCTTGTACCGCACGTGTGATAATCCCTCTGCCACAATGCTCTTTGGAGAGCCAATATCCGATCTCGCCAGAATTCTCTAGATGATCAAATCTATTAATACCAATTGTACCGGCGATTTCACCATCTACCCATATTCCAAGCTGTAACGAGCCCCCTCTTGCAAACTCTGCTAATGAATAGTTAATAAAGCCTCGCGTATCCTTTACTTCTAGTGTCGTCCTCTCCCACGGCATATACTTGCGCAGGTGCTCACGATTTTGATCGACCAGGTGGAATAATGCTTCTGCATGCCTTGCCTCTAGTAATCTCAAATACGTATTTTGTCCAATATCAAATTGAAATAACATGATACTCCACACTCCTTAAACCCCACATAACCTCTATATTTCTCCCATTATACAAAAAAGAGAAAAAAGAAGATAGACTATCTTCCTTTTTCTTCAGGGCCCATTCTATAGAGAAGTATCCATGATCAGCGTAAGGAAACCCTGTTCACTCCCCCTAATAACCTAAAATAGCATATTTAAACCCATGTTCTTTATTCACAAACTCCCTAATATCACTATAATTAACCTCTACCTCCATATGGTCTCCACGGGCGTGATTAACGGGAAAACTTAGCCCAAGCCTATTCTGGGTCAGATAGGAATAAACAGAACCCTCTTCATTCTCAATCATATCAGCACTTTGCAGAAGTCTCTTCAACTCCTCCTCATCATACTCGTCTAAAACTGCTGGATCCCCTTTTAACCCTGCACCACTTTTTAATGCTTTAATAAACGCATCATTAACTGTAATATAGTCAGCTAAGCGCACCTTACGATCTACCACTAGATCTATATTGCTCGAGTATAGAAGATTAGTTGGGTAGGCTGCTCCTTTCACATAGGCTACACCCGTATACAGAATGCTAAGTGAATTACCACTAGCAAAAGAAGCTTGATATCTCACATCGATCTTTACATCTTCATCTAGATAAGAGTAGAATTGGATGATCTGCAGA